>CALUVO010000030.1 GCA_944324245.1 Candidatus Gastranaerophilales bacterium
AATTAGTGGAGACTTTATGCTAAATGTTAAAAGTAAAGACAAAAACACGTAAATTCAGAAGAATTGCAGATGATTTAAGAAGCGATGTAAAAGCACCGCTTGTGGAAGCATTGGAAAAATTTTATAAGAATCCGATGATGCAGTTTCACATTCCGGGTCACACCGCAGGGCGTGCTTCTTACCGCCCGTTTAAAAAACTCATCGGCAGCCGTGCTTTACTTTTAGATACAACTGATGAATTTGATAATCTCGGTACTCTACACCCTGCAACAGGTCCTATAAAGGAAGCTCAGGAGCTTGCTGCAAAAGCATTTGGTGCAAAAAGAACTTTCTTTTTGCTCGGAGGCTCTACTATAGGCAATCTCACACTGGCAATGTGCATGTCTAAAAAAGGCAAGAAAGTTATCGTAAACAGAAACTGCCACCGTTCAATATTGACAGGCATGATTATATCCGGTGCAGAGCCTGTATGGATTCTGCCGGAAAAATTGAATGATTGGTCTTTGTGGGGTGAAATAGAACCTGCTGAAATAGAAAAAGCATTAAAAGAAAACGATGATGTTTCGCTTGTGTGGATTACCAATCCGACTTATGAAGGAGTAGTATCCAATATCAAAGCAATAGCTGATATTTGCAAAAAATATGATGTTCCTCTGATTGTGGATGAGGCTCATGGCTGTCTGTGGAATTTTAATAAAAATCTTCCAGAGTCATCGCTGCATCTTGGTGCTGATGCTGTTGTACATTCTTTGCATAAAACAGGCGGAAGTATGTCCCAGAGTTCAATGCTCCATATACCGGAAGGTTCAAAGTTTGACCCTGATGAAATAGAACGCACCCTGCAGCTTTTGCAGACAACAAGCCCGTCTATGCTTTTGATGGCAAGTCTTGATGCAGCACGTGCAAATCTTGAATCAAAACACGGCAGAAAACAGCTCAACCGTGCAATTCAATATGCTAAATTTGTAAGAAAGAGACTTCATAATATTGAAGGCGTTCATGTTCTTGAAGCTACCGAAAACTTTAATCAGGATATTACAAAGATTTTTGTTAAAGTAGACGGACTATCAGGCAAGAGACTTGAAAGTATTCTTGAAATTGATTTTGATATAGAGGTAGAATCTGCTAGCGATATTGGTGTTTTGCTTTTAATTAATATCGGAAATACGAAACAGGAAATTCAATACCTTGTTGATGCTATAGAAAAAATAGCCCGCTCAAATTATTCTGATATTTATTACATAGAAAAAAGAAAACACATGCCTATGCTTACACCAAAGATTGTTATGAATCCCCGTGAAGCATACTATAGCAATAAAGAAACTATAGAAAAAGAAAAAGCCGTGGGCAGAATTTCTGCAGAAGTTATTGCTGAATGTCCTCCGGGAATTTCAATACTTTTACCCGGTGAATTGATTACAGAAGAACACCTGCCATATTTGAATGAATATAAATATTTGGAAGTAATAAAGTAGTTAACGCAGCAATATAAATAAAACTCTGCTTATACATTGACTGACTGATATATAAGCAGTATTTTGAATATATGAAAAAAATAATTTTTGATGATATAAATTTTGTAAAAGAATTAAATGAAAAACTTCATAAAGGCGGTGTAATATCTTTTGTAACCGATACGGTTTGGGGTGTAGGATGTTTGCCTGATAATGAAAAAGGTGTAGAAAATATTTATGAACTCAAAAACCGCGACCGCTCAAAACCGTTTATACTTATGTCAGATAGCATAGAGCATTTGTTCCCTTATGTAAAAAATATTCAGCCAAATGCCTGCAGACTAATAGAAAAATATTTTCCTGGAGCCCTGACGTTAATTTTTGAAAAATCAGATAAAACGCCTGATTTTGTTACTTCTTTTAAAAATACAGCCGGAATCAGAGTGCCGAACAACCCTATTTTTAAACGCCTGTGCGAAGTTGTAGACGGGCACGTACTTGCAACAACCAGCGCTAACCTGTCTCATCAGCCGCCGGCTTTGAATTATGATGAAGCGATTAAATTTGTCGGTGCACATGTTGATTATGTTTTTGAAGACTATGGCTATCACTGTCAGGGGCTTGCATCTACTGTTGCTCTGGCAGTAAATGATAATATAAAAGTCCTCCGTCAGGGTGAAGTTGTGATTAATTCTCAGACAATATTAGCAAACAAGTACTTTTAAGATGTATTGATTTGATGTAATATATTTTATATTCAATTAAATCAGGTAGTTCTTTATGTTGAAATTATTTAATACATACTCAAACAAAATCGAAGAGTTTATCCCTATTAACGGAAACAAAGTTAATATGTACGTTTGCGGGCCTACTGTGTATGATAATCCGCATCTCGGGCATGCACGTTGTTATATTACGTGGGATGTTGTATACAGATACCTTAAATTTCTCGGTTATGATGTAAAATACTGCCGCAATGTTACTGATGTTGATGACAAAATTTTGAACAAATCAGTAAAAGAAAACTGTACTCCTGATGAAATTGCAAAAAAATATTACGATGTTTTTTCTGACTCAATGAAAAAACTCAACAACCTCAAACCAGATGTTGAGCCTTTTGCGACAAAGACCCTCGGGGATATGATAAAAATGGTTAAAACCCTTATAGAAAAAGGTTATGCTTATGAGGTCAACGGAGACGTTTATTTCAGGGTAAAAAAATTCCCCAAATACGGATATCTGAGCAAACAGCCGATTGATGACCTTGAATCCGGCGCAAGGGTAGAGGCTTCTGATATAAAAGAAGACCCTCTGGATTTTGCACTGTGGAAAAAGGATGAAAAATTCGGCTACAAAAGTCCGTGGGGTACAGGCAGACCCGGCTGGCACATAGAATGTTCCGCCATGAGCAAAAAATATCTGGCTGATGAAATTGATATCCACGCAGGCGGTGCAGACCTTATTTTTCCTCACCACGAAAATGAAATAGCGCAATCAGAATGTGCTAACGGCTGCAGGTTTGTAAAATACTGGCTGCATAACGGCTTTGTAACTATTAACAAAGAAAAAATGTCCAAGTCTCTCGGCAATTTTATAACTATCGATGACCTGCTTGTAAAATACGATGCAAACACAATAAGATTCTTTATTTTAACTAACAACTACAGGATGCCTGTAGAATTCAATGATGAAGCTTTAGATGCTGCTGCGGCCGGTGCAAAAAGGCTTAAAAATGCGGCAAATAATGCTCTGGTTTGGCTCGGAAAAGATGCAATTGCTGATATTGCTGATGCACCGGAAATTGATGAATTTAAAGAAGCAATGAATGATGACTTTAATACATCAAAAGCTCTTGCAGTGTTATTTGAAACAGCTACAAAATCAAATAAAGCAAAAGATGAAAATGATAAAGAAAATGCGATAAAGTATATTTCTATTCTTATTAAACTTGCAAGAGTTCTCGGGTTTGACCTTGAAAAGGTTGAGCTTGATGAGAATCAGCTAAAAGAAAAACTGGATACTATTATTGATGAATTTGAGTTTATCGAGGATAAAAATGCCGGTGCAAAAGATATTATGGCAAAGATAATACAGGTCAGAAACGAGGCCCGTGCACAAAAGAACTGGGAAATTGCTGACAGGATAAGAAATTCGCTCGATAAAATCAATATTGTTTTAAAAGATTCAAAAGAAGGTACAGTATTTGAGATGAAATAACCAGAAATCAATATAATTTGTCACCCTGAATTTATTTCAGGGGCTTACCAAAAACATTGTTATTTGCAATTTATCTAAAACAAAGATAACTTCGATTTTTGGAAAGCTGCTGTAACAAGTTCAGTATGACACACAAATAGCACTCAACAAAATGAAAGTTGGCAAAGTATGTTAAAAGTAGGTCTCACAGGAAATATTGCATCGGGAAAATCAATTGTACAGAGCTATCTTGAAAAAAAAGGCATCCCTGTTATAGATGCGGATTGGATTTGCCATCGTTTAATGGACGAAAATGAAGAAGTCATTGAAAAAGTTAAAAAACTTTTTGAAGGCAAAGATATTTTTTTAGAAGACGGCAGACTCGGACGCCACAAAATAGGGCTGATTGTTTTTGCGGATCCTGAAAAAATGGAAGCGCTCGAAGATATTCTCCACCCTCTTGTGGAAGAAAGAATCAAACAGTTTTTTGAAGAAAACGAAGACGAAGAAATCGTTGTTGCTTCCGTACCTTTGCTTTTTGAAGAAAACATGCAGAATATGTTCGACCGTACTATCCTTGTTTGTGCCGACAAAAAAATTCGTTTGCAAAGACTTATGACAAGAAGAGGTTATCCTTTAGAACATGCTCTTGAGCGTATAAATGCTCAGGTTTCACAGGAAGAAAAACGAAACATTGCTGATTTTATTATTGAAAACAATAACAATCTTATAGAACTCGAAACACAGATAGAAAAAACCCTTGAAAGGCTTTGGTTATGATACTGAAAATCCACAGGATTCCGGATAAAATAGTTTTCCGTACGATTTTTGCTCTTTTAATTTTATGGAATTTAAAATATTTTTTCCTTATATTCCAGATTCCTTTTACACTGCTGTTTGTGGATTATATTAAGGGTAATGCTTTTTATTCACAGATTTCCGATATAAGAAATGCAGTTAAAGATATAAAAGATTTTCAGGATGAAGGCAAAACAGGGTTTGTATCAGACATAGCACAGGCAAGTGTTTTTGATATCCAAAGCTCAATACGTGATTTTTATCTCACACAGTATGCGGTTGTACCTTCCGTTGTAAAAAACGATGCGCAAGAAGTATACGTTATAGCTGCTTATGATACAAAACAAAAAGCTGTTCCTCTTAAAGGATATGAGCTTGTAAAAAAAATAAACGACAGAACTTATTTATATAAAAAGGTAAAAGAATAAAGGCGGAATGATGTTTTTGGGATTTGTTACGGGACTTTTGATAACAATACTGACAGGATATTTTGCTGTCTCAATTATAGAAAGAGAAATGGAGCTCAGGTTTAGAATTTTATTTTCCATACCTCTCGGGTTTGCAATAAATTCCGTTCTTTATTTTCTTTATTTATATTTCAGCGTTAACAGTTTTAAAACCTTCAGACTTTTTGAAATCATAGTTGCCGTCATACTTGCTTTAATATACTACAACGATGAAAAACCGGATTTGAGCAAACATAAATTCAAAAAACTCTCCAACTGGTTTTATCTGCTGAATATATATGCTGTTTTGATATATTTAAAATATTTTATAAATAATCCCATGGGAAGCTGGGACGGCTTTAGAATCTGGAATATAAAAGCCGAGTTTCTGGCTTTGAATAATCCTTTGTGGCAGAATGTATTTTCTCTGCCGCATTTTATGTCGCACAATGACTACCCTCTTTTGCTGCCTTCTGCTACAGCCAGACTGTGGAATTATACCGGCGGCGAGAACTTTGCCGTTAATGTGACAATAGGTTTATTTTTTACTTTCGGGCTTGTGTATTTATTATTTCAGGCACTCGAGTATTTTAAGAGCGAAAAAATAGCAGTAGTCGTGACATCGGTATTTATGATTCTGGATATATTTCTTGTAAACGGCGCTGCTCAGTGTGCTGATGTGCCGCTTGCTTATATGTATCTGTGCACTATAGTGTGTTTGTTTTTGTATTTCAGGAAAGAAAAGTTCTCTTATATCATACTTGCAACAATTTTTGCGGCATTTTCAGCCTGGACAAAAAATGAAGGTATGATGTTCTTTTTAATATACCTTGCAGTTTTACTAATCTGGATGTTTTGCAAAAAAATGTATAAAAAAGCCGGTATTACGGCTTTGGCTGCTGTACCGGCAGCAGCGTTTATCGGCTGGTTTAAATATCTTGCTCATTCGCCAAACGACCTTATTGCAGGATTTTTTATACTGAAAACTTATCACTTTGCTTTTGACTGGAGCAGATACATTGTTATATTAAAAACTTTTGTATCGATTATTTTCTCAAGATTTCTGCTTCTTTTTGTACTTTTATTCCTGTGCACAAAAGGCTTTAGAATAAAAGAAATAAACAGAACACCGTTTATGTTGTCCTATTCAATATTTGTGCTTTGTGTTGCAGGATATTTTGCTGTTTATCTGTTTTCTCCACATGATATAGGCTGGCTTGTAGAAAACTCAATGGATAGAATAATAATACAAATTTTACCGGTATTTTTATTTCTGTTTGCACTCAACTTGAGAATAGGTAAACCGGACAGCAATAAATAATCGCTTACTATTTTGAAGATATATGATAAAATTAAGATGTTCCATTAAAATGTTTAAACTATGCATAGAAAAGGTATACAATATGAAAAATAAATTGATAATGACAATAATAACAGGGCTTGTGCTGGCAGGCAGCGTTTTTGCTTTTGCCGCAAATGTTCCGCAGCCCGTTAATCTGGATATGGCAGCAGCGCAAAAGGCAGAAACTAAGGCTGCACAAAGTACAAATCCTCCGGCAAATGCCAATACATACCAATGTGTAAAACCGCTGGATGTTGTGGCAAATCCTGATATGTATTTGAATAAAAAAATCAAATTCAGAGCTGCTTTTGACAAATTTTCTACTCTAGGGCTGGATTACAAACCTGCATTGCGCGATTCTCAAAAATATATCTCTTTCTTAATTAAAAGAGATGATGTAACAGACCACACAATTCCGTTGTCAGAGATGAAAATTTTTATCAAGCGTACAGAAGCTGAAAAATTTATTGACCTTGATTCCGGCGATATTATAGAAGTCTACGGCAAAGTATTTTCCAACGCACTGACAGACCCGTGGATTGATACGGAAAAACTTGTTGTTGTGGAAAAGAAAAATAAAGATACTAAGAAGAAAGATTAAACTTTTTATCCACTAAGTTCTTCTTTTATTGTCTGCCATATATCGTCAATCGAATCAGAAAAATCTGAAAAAAGTTTAGATGCATAATCTTTAATTTCTGAAAAATCAGGTAAAGTTTCAATTTTTGAAACATCAGAAATTTTGTTTAGTTCTGCATCATTCAAATCTATTGCTGCAAAATTATCATTTAGGGCATCTATTGAAGGTTCTGTATTTGTGGAAACATCTAAAATTGTTTCATGTATATCTTGTAAAGTATTTGTTACTAAATTATTTTCTTCTATTTGATTGCCAAAACTTAATTGATTATTTTCTTCAAAATAATTTCTCTGCTGTCCAGTAGATTTAGCATTAGAAATATCATTTTTTAAGTCTGTAATTCTTGTTTTGATTTCACTTAAATAAGTGCTAGACCAGCCTCCTGTTGTTACAGAAGAATTTTTTTCTGCATTATTTACAGTGTTACATATATTGTTATATAAATCCCTTAAGCCATATCTTTTAGCATCATCAGCTAAAGAATTTAGTTCTTTTATATAAATATTGTCTGTTGCATCCGCTGGAGCTATTAGAGGCGTATTTACAAATGGTAAATTTCTATCTTTTTTTATAAAACTTTTTATAAAATTTGAAATTGCTGTAAATTGTTTTGTAATATATTCTAAAATATTATTTTTATCTTCTATTTTGTTATAGTTTTTTATAGAATTTGCTATATATTTATTTGTGATTTTAGCATTAATTCCTTTAAAAGAAAGATTATCAGAATAATTATTAGTAGCTATTGTTTTGATTGTTTGAATCATTATTTTAATCCCAAAGTTAGTAGTTTTATTGTAAATCTTGTGTTTAGCCTTTTATTATATTTTTTCATAGCATTAGATAGGTTCTCTATATTAATTTTATATACTTTATCATTGCGCTCTGTAATTTTTTTAAAATTATCTATAATTTGATTTTGTGCTTGCTGAAGAATAAGACTAATTTTAGGAAAAAATTTTTGTAAATTATTTGTTTTTTCCAAATATTTTAATACTAAATTTTCAATACCTTTATGAAAAAATTCATCCGTGATATCAACAAAATCTAGACATATCCCTAACATGTGCTCTTTTTGTGTTGAGCCAGCTTTATATTTACCAAATAAAATTCTTTTTAATTTTTCTGCTGCAATATCTATAATTCCATATACCGGTATAATTGATTTAACAGAGTCCATTTTTGCAATTCTCGCTGCTTTTTCTGCAGATTGTTTCATATAATTATTTTGAATTTGTATATAATTATTGAAAGCTAAATTTATTATTTTATTTGTTTCTTCTAGATCTTCAATTAATATGTTAATTGCATTTTTATTTGTTAATAGTATTTTTATTTGTTCAGGTGTTGAATATTTCATACTATAAAAAAATGGCTCAGTATTTATCGTTGTTCCATCTGCCTTTTTAAGATATTCATACGGGCTTTTTCGCCAATAAATATCTTTTTCTTTAGTAGATAAATTTTTTAATTCAGTAAAAGCAGGTATTCCAATTTCTAGTGAAGACATCAAATATTTCCCTAAATTATAATAGGCATTTTAAAACTAGTTATTATATAAAGCAAGTGATTTTAAGAAATATTAATAAATAAACACTGAATTATTATAATAATATCTTATCTATATTAAAATTGCCGTTATAAAACTGTTTTATTATATTGTTAAATGGAGATTCAGTATTTTTAATAAATAGTTTTTTTATAATAGAGTCTTTTTTATAAATATTATTATTAAAAAGATTTATATCATCTTTTATCGAAATACAAAATCTTTTTGAAATATCACAAGCTATAGTCTCAAGTGGATTTTTTGAAGCATACGGACAAAGCTTGTCAATAAGAATTTGATGAAATTTTTGATAATATTTTTTTATAAATATAGGATTATTCAATTCAATCAGTTTTTTTAATAATGTTTCGCCACCAAAATTATTTAGCATATTTTCTATATGTATACAATGAGCAAATTCATGAAAAAATAAGTCTAAAAAAGAATTTGTAGGTGATAAACCTGTTATAAAATTATTATTTGAAATATTATCTATATTTTCCCATAAAATTAATCTTGATGTTTGTATTTGCTTTTTATTATATTGTTCAAATGTATTGAAAAATAATGTGTTCTGTGAAATTACTTTTTTATCGTACTTATATAAGTTACTGGGTAATATATTGCAAAATCCAAACATCTTTTCTGTAGTTCTTTCCAAATTTAATTTTTCGAAATCATCAACTATAATTGCGTTGGGAAAAGAAAATTTTAAACCAAATCTTTCATTAAATTGTTCTATGGTTTCCAAGACTTTTTGACAGCACCAAGCTATTATTTTATTATCTTTAAAATCAACAGATATATTTTTATTGGCAAATTGGTCAGATATAGCATTTATATTAGATCTATTTATTGCCTTATAAATATCCAATGACATTCCTGCACCAAATGATACATTTCTTTTTTTATATTTATTTTTTATACTGAATATTTGTACTAACATAACTTAATCCTGCAATATATTTAAAAGTTTAAACAAAAAAAATTTGTTTTTATTTTTATAATATATGAAATAATGTAAAATATTTTTTAGTTTTTTATATTAAATTGCAATTTTTTTCCTTTACTATATTTTTTGTAAAAAAGAAGTATAGTTATGCAAATTGCAAGGATTAATCCACAACAAAATATTTTAAATTTTGGTTTTAACGATAAACAGAAACTCCAACATCCGTTTATTGTTTTTGAACCTTTGTTATCAGTGCCGTTAGATACAGCAATAGCTTACTTTTCACCATTAGATATCCAGGGATACAGAGAAATGTCTGTATATAACATACCTTATGCGGAAGAATGCAAAATGTATGAACTGTATAACGGTCATAAAGTGTTGGTTTTTCAAAAAAGCGGACCTGTCATAATTCAAACCGGAGTAAAAACTGATGATAATATTTCACAAGATTTAAAACACATAATAGAACACTGCATATATAACAATGATAACAATATTGAAAACCAAACATTTATAAATTTACAAAAGAAACTGGCACTTAAAATAGATGCCGGATGTGAAAATTCTAACAGCCTTTATACATTAAAGTGTTGTACTAACAATTCACAAGATATTGAAAAAATGATAAAAACACAAGCAGGGCTTTTATTAAATACTGATATAAAAGCTTGTTTTGATAAAGCAAAACAATCAGTACAAACGGAGTATTTAACAAAAAATGCCGGTATTGAAAACCTCAAAGATATTACAGGCGATGATGCGCAAAAATATTATGAAAAAGTATACTGTAACAACAATATGGTTACAGCAGTGGTTTCCCCTCTGCCGCCTGATACAATAATAAAAACTGTTTCAAAATTTTTTAGAAAACCGGATGAAAAAAAGTTTGTCCCGAGCAAACTCAACAAATATAATATAAGTGAAAAAGATGCATTCGATAATTTTTGTAATCTAATTTCCGCTAAAAACACCGGCAAAACTGACGATGCAAAGATTAGAAAAATATTTAACTCTTTTGTTTTTTCATCTAATTTAATTGATTTTTCAATATATGATATTCTTAAAAATGGTGAGCCGTATATATTAAATTACAAATATAATAATGATATTTTAACACCATTTGTTAAAAACAAATCTTTTAATACGTCAGATTCTATCGAAAAATATAAATATTCGAATAATCTTGCAGTTTTATTAGATTATGGAGGCTGCAGCAATGCAGGCTCAAAATTTCAATATTGTCTAAAAACAGAAGTACCCATCTGCGCAAAGCCGGGTACATCTGAAATTCTTGGATGTATTTTGCTTCTTACACTTGAACAAAATCCCGAAAGAAAAAATTATTCAATAAATAGTAACATATCAGCTGGCAATAATTTTTTATCTATAGATTCATACTGCTTGCCGGAAGCCACCTTGCAGGATATAAAAGATGTCAAAAATACCATAATACACTTAAATCTTTCACAGGATATATTTGAAAAAGCAAAATTATTGACAAAAAACAGATTTATTAATTCTCAACAAAATACAAATTTAGAACAATCAAAATTAATGGATACGCAGGAGTATGAATATAAAGGTTCTGTTCCTTTGTATACTGAAACATCAAAAGCTATGGAGTTATATGACAATGTTACTGTTAACGATGTTAAAAATTTGTATAATCAAATTCTTGCAAACTCTGAAGCTTCTGCAATTTTTTCTGTATCTCCGGAGTTAGTCTCAGGACAAAATAAAGAAAAACTACTTGCAGAGATAGGTTCGAATCTGCCGGTATTCAAACCAAATAATACCGGACAATCTTTAATAAATTCTAATTTTCCAACAGTATTGCCTGATAAAAATTATGTTTTTAAAAATTTGACTAATGATGAAAATGCAGGAATAGAGCTAAGCTATAAAATACCTGTTATAAACAATTTAAAAGAAAAAATATGTCTGAAAATTCTTGAAACAATTATTGGCGGCGAATCATATTCAAGACTATACTCTTATTTGAGGGATAAGGAAAATCTTGTATATAGTGCCAATTCTCAGCTTATTGATGATAATTTATCATATTCAAAGGTTGCATTGATGACTAAAGTTCCGGTAAATGAAGGCAGGTATGAGAATCTTCAAAAAGTCTGTGATTATTTTAAATACACAATAAACAATTTGAAATCAATAAACATTAGTGAAGATGAATTAAATACTGCCAAGATGACTGTTAAAGGATATTTTAAAACAGCAATGGAAGTACCTGCAACAAGAGAGATATATTTAAGTAAATACGGCAAAGAAGGATTAGAAAATATTTGTAATTTAATTGACAATATAACAGCAAAAGATGTTCGCAAAGCAGCAAATACATATTTGAAAAACGGTATATGGAATTTTTATGCTTCAAAACAAACATTTGAACATAATAACGGGTATCTGAATAAATTGGGAAACATTAACTGATATTTGAAATATTTAAATGGCATTTTAAAGATGACTTAGAAAAAAAATGAATGTATAATATATTTAAAGTTAGTTTCGGAGTTATTGATATATGGGTACAACAGATAAAAAAAATGAAATAAAAGATAAAGATAAAAAATACCTTACAATACACGGGCATTTTTATCAGCCGCCGAGAGAAAACCCCTGGCTTGAAGCAATAGAGCTGCAAGACAGCGCTCTTCCTTTCCATGATTGGAATGAGAGAGTAAATCTTGAGTGCTACAATCCGAATTCTGCATCAAGAATCGTTGATGACCAGAACAAAGTACTGGATATAGTAAATAACTATTCTCTTATGAGTTACAATTTCGGCCCCACGCTTTTATCCTGGATGGAAAAACATGCGCCAAAAACTTATGAAAGAATCATAAAAGCTGATGTTGTAAGCCGTGTAAAATTTTCCGGTCACGGAAATGCAATTGCTCAGGTATACAATCACATGATTATGCCTCTTGCCAACCGTCATGACAAAGAAACACAGGTAAAATGGGGCATAAGAGATTTTGAATACAGATTCGGCAGAATGCCCGAAGGAATGTGGCTGGCTGAAACAGCTGTTGATGATGAAACACTGGAAGTGTTAGCTGATAACGGCATCAAATTCACTATACTGTCACCTTATCAGGCTCTAAAATACCGTAAAATAGGAGCAAAAGAATGGACTGATGCAGGATGGGGAAATATTGACCCTGCAAAGCCTTACAGATATTTTATTAAAAATAACCCGAAAAAATTTGTTGATTTGTTTTTCTATGACGGTGCAATTTCAAAGTCTGTTGCGTTTGACAACATACTTCAAGACGGCAACAAATTTGTCAGCCGTTTAAAAGAGGGTATATCAAACGACAGAAGTTACCCGCAGCTTATACATATTGCAACAGACGGCGAAAGCTACGGACACCATACAAAATTCGGTGATATGGCTTTAGCGTATGTGCTCAGGGTAAAAGCTGAGGAACAGGGCTTTATTATCACAAATTATGCGGAATATCTTGATAAATACGGTGTAAATGATGAAGCGGATATTAAACAGGCATCTTCATGGAGTTGTTTCCACGGTGTAGGCCGCTGGAAAGAAGACTGCGGCTGTTCTACAGGCGGTCAGCCCAGCTGGAACCAGCGCTGGAGAGAACCTTTGAGAAACGCTCTTGACTATCTCAGAGACAATTTAATTTCTCTTTATGAAAAACAGGGCAAAAAATTCTTTACAAAAAATCCATGGGAAGTTCGAAATGAATACATAAATGTTATTCTGGACAGAAGTGAGCTTACCATAAAGAATTTCTGCAAAAATAATCTGAAACCTGAATGCAATGATCAGGATAAAGTTGCTGCGATGAAATTGCTTGAAATGCAAAGGCAGGCAATGCTAATGTATACAAGCTGCGGCTGGTTCTTTGCCGATATTTCCGGTATTGAAACTACCCAGATTATGAAATATGCAGCCCGTGCAATGCAGCTTGCGGCTAATTTTACAACAAAAGATTTTGAAACGGAATTTATAAATATTCTTTCAAATGCACAGAGCAACATAAAAGAATTCGGCACAGGGGCTGACATATACAAAAAATTTGTAAAACCTTCTGTTGTAACTATCAAACAGATTGCAAGTTTGTGGGCAATTGTTTCTCTTTATGAAGAAATTGAAGATGAAACAAGCCTGTACTGCTATGATATTAAACGTTTGAGCTACAAGACAGTTTCTAAAGGCAAAAACAGTCTGTATATAGGACGGGTGCAGATAAAATCACAAATTACTCTGGAAAAATTTGACCTTATATTTGCACTGCTTAAATACTCGGGCGGTGATTTCCATTGTGCAATTAAAGAATACTCGTCTGCCGAGGAATTTGCCGAGGTACAAAAAAATCTTACCTCCACATTTGTTAATTATCCGCTTACGGAAATTATCAGAAGCCTTGATGAAAACTTTGGTACGGAATACTATACGCTCAAGGATATCTTTATTGAAGAAAGAAGAAAAATCCTTAACATCATGATTCAGGGCAAAACAAACAAGTTCTCCGGTCTTTACAAAGATATTTACGAAGACGGAAAAGCCTCTATTTTCCACTTCAAAAATCTCGGCTTAAACCCGCCGGATGAATTTAAAATTGCAGCAAGATATGTTCTTGGTATTGAGTTTAATAAACAGATTGAAGCCTCTCAAAAGTCTGTCGGCGAACACGAACTTCAAGAAGCTATTGATATAAACAACGAAGCAAAAATGCTCGGTGTAAAACTGGATAAAAAGCTTGCAAACACAGTGTTTACTGAAAAAGTCACAGATGCGATGTATGCACTGTCAAAAAATCCTGAGATACACACTATAGAATCAGTATTGAATCTGTTTAAATATGTAGAGGCACTGGAATTGAGAATAGATACCTCAGAATCTCAGAACATTTATTTTAATAAAATCCATGAAATTCTTGAAAATGTTGTATCAAACATAGATGAACTAAAAGATGACTATGACAGAAAATTTGTGCTTTTACTTCTGGAACTTGGCAATAAATTAAATATAAATACAGATTTTTATAAAGCGACCTTTGACAAGGCAATGTCTCCATTGACAGCAGCAATGAAGGAAGTAAAAGAATCAAAAAAGAACTAAATTAACAGCACTTTAGCATAGGATTTTCTTTAATCATACGCAATAAGACCAAAAATAAATCCTGTAAATGATTTTAACAGTATCAATTACAGGATTTATTATGCTGAATTGTTTCTTTAATATTTTGTATTCTCTTCAAAAACCAGTGTACACTTTGGCGGTTCACCGTTTTCTACTTCACAATTTTCGTCTACTTCTGTATTATTCAAAATATAATTTCTTCTCGCATTAAATTCATCGGATGTATACAGGATAGTTCCGTTTGTTCCGTCTGTAAATCTGGAATTTAAAATAGAATACAATTCATAAGCCGGATATTCTCTTTTGTTATATGCCATTACCTGCCCTTCAACAAAACTTACTGATCTCGCAGAAAACTTTAAATTAGAACCTGAAGGATATTGTATACGCATAGTTGTATATTTAGGGTCAACAATAGGAGCCCCTGCAGGAATAACTGTACCTGAAGTTGTTATAATAAACGGAACAATATCAACAGGTCGTTTTTCACTCCACTCAATAGAATTCGGTCTTCTATCACCGTTTAAGTCTACCCAGACAACAAAATATTTTATTGTCTGCATATTACCACCATTCATATTATCGGGTATATCAACAGATGCAAGCTTGGAGATATAAAATCTCATAGAGTTTGTAGCCCTAAATGCCATTTTTGTATTTATATCATTATCAGTAAGTCTGCTATTAAGAGATAAAGGCTTAAAATCATCATTAGAACAGAAATATTCGGTTGTATTTATATATCCGTATCTAAACCCGCTTGTTACATCATCTGGATCAGACTCCGGATCTATTGCCAGTTTTTTGCAGAGCTCTCTTGCTGCATTTTTTGCCTCAGCATCATTAGTTGCATCAGATTTTACACCGGGGAATACCTTATCCTCTGCTAATGCTGTACCGTCTTTATCTGTACTGCTGATATCAAGAGCATCTTCTTTTATATTAAAAGCAGCTTCCGCAAGTGCGTTATACACTGTATAATACGCATACGGAATATATTTTTCACCCGGTTTTATAATCGTCAACATTAATACACTGATAACACCTACAATTGTTAAAAATATCAAAAGTTCAGGTATTGTAAAGGCTTTCAATTTAATTTTCATAAATACAGCTCCCTTTTTATATATTTTATGTAATCATCATAAGTATCTGTTTCAATTATAACATTTTGTTTATTAATTGAACATTTATTAACATTAAGAACAGTAGTATTTTCTTTTATTGCATACACCGGTATGTTTTTTTCAACCGCATCAAGAACAGTGCTCGAGCCAAGTGCATTAAAGGGTGCACAAAGAGAATGAATGTTCTTATAAGTAATACAATTCCCATAATTATTATTTTTTAATCTTTGAATTAAAGGAGCATTTTGTAATCCGAATAAAAGACAGGGCAAAAATGTTGGTGTAATATACTCTGCGCTTACTTTTGCATTAACTAATCTGTCTGTAATTGTGATATCTTCAAACGCAGGAGCATGAGCACACGGACACAATAGCTCTTTTGACAGGTAATGAGAAATCACTGCCTCAACACCGCCTACTATATCCACACCATCTCCGTTTTCATAGTCATCTTCAGGCGGTTCTTCAAAATAACATACTACAGCAAGTGCCGTTGCCCCTTTATCCAGTAGCTTTTTGCCTGCTTTTAAAAGCGTTTCCGGATTATCAAGTATACCGGAGGAAATACCGTTTTGTGTTGTAAAGAACTTCACTCCTGCAGGTTCTTCAGTGATTTCATAACCTGATATGTCAATACCATAAACTGTTTTAATGGCATTCAGTGTATTTAAGTGAACATTAAGAACATTCTGCGGAATTGCTCTGTCAAAAATAATACCGATTTTATTGTTTTCAGAAGGAATAAGTCCAATATTACCCTTTAAAAGCTGCTCTATACACCATCCTTCAACATAAAGCATATTTTCAGTTATGCCCGAAAAAACTGCTGCATTAACAACATTTGGATTTACAATCAGCGGAATATGTTTTGCTATTCTTTGCGCATAAACACTGGCATCACCTGCATATCCTCCGATGCTTGCGCCTATTCCCGTCGGAACAATCATCAATGCAATTTTTTCGTATTTTTTGTCCATTATATTTTCAGACTTTCTCCGGATTTTAGTATTATGCATTCAATGCTGCTTTTCTCAAGTTCATTTTTTAAATTTTCTAACTCTTCAGTACTTACCGAAATTGGAGGGAAAGTATTGTAATGCATAGGAATAACCTTTTTTACATTAAGCCATTTTGCCGCAATTGCAGCCTGCTTCGTATCCATTGTATAAAAAGAGCCGACAGGGAGCAAAGCGATATCCGGTTTGTATATTTCACCGCACACTTTCATTTCAGAATTGAGACAGGTATCACCGGCATGGTAAATTTTTGTCCCGCTAATATCAAACAGAATAGAAGCAGGCATGCCCGCATATTTGCCGTCAGGAGTTGAACTGCTGTGAAAAGCGGGTAAAAATCTTGCATTTCCCCATTGATATTGTATTTGACCGCCAAAGCTGACTCCTTTTGCAGCAGCACCATGTTCTGCGCAGTAATTTGCAAGTTCAAAAACAGCCGAAACCTGAGCTTGTGTTTTTTTTGATAAAGGAACTGCATCGCCAAGATGGTCACCATGACCGTGAGTTACAAAGATATCTTTTATTTTTTCGTTTTCCATATCAAATTTTGCACATGGGTTCCCAGTAATAAAAGGGTCAACAAGAATACTGCCGTATTCTTCTGTACTAAAACAAAATGCACTGTGTCCTATGTATTTAATTTCAACAGTCATAAAAACTCCTTACCTTTTAAAAACAATGTTATTATAACAGTAATTTAATTTAAAATCATATAAACGTATTGTTTTCAAATAGTTGAAAGTAGCATATAATGATTAATGTATTATATTATTTAAATTCGGGATATTATGGAAAAAATTCCTGTAGAAGAACTTGTAAAATTTAAATTACTCCCCTTTGATTTATATAATGAACAGGGAGAAAAACTTGTTAATGCAGGTGAAATACTGACATCGGGCAAACTTTTGCAAATCAGCCAGTATGAAGTATTGTACCGTTCCACACCGAAAAATATTGACAGACCTTCTCCTAAGCCAAAAGACTCTTTGCAGGATTTATCACAGCCGCTTGAAGACGATATCTTTGAACCTGAAAAGCCAAAAGAAATCGTTTTTGATAAAACCGTTAATAGAAAATCAAAATTTAAAGCTCAGGCACAGGTTGATATGAAATCTTACTATGCAACCACAATGTTTGCAATAAAAGAAAAAGCAAACAAAGATGCTGTTCAAATGGTTGATGAAATAAAAGATAAAATTCTTAATGATGTGCAGACGATTATGCCTGATGTAAAATTTTGTTCGCAGCTTAAACTATTGGGCAACTATTACGACTGTCATGCACTAAATACAGCTATTCTTGCTACAGCAATGGGATATAAGCTTGAATATGACGAAGATTTAATTGAAAAACTGGCCCAGGCATCTTTGCTGCATGATATAGGCATGACAAGACTGCCTAAAGAAATTCTTGAAAAAACAAACCTTTCCCAGCAGGACAACAAGATATTTCAAACACACACACAAATAGGTTATAAAATTTTAAAATACGAAATGGGTTTGCCGGAGGATATTTGTCTTGTTGCACTGGAACACCATGAAAATAATGATGGTTCGGGTTATCCTTTTAAGCTTTCAGGAGAACAAATTTCTTCTCTTACAAGAGTAGTCGGATTATGCAGCTTTTTTGATGATTTAACTTCAAACAGAACAAATCACAAAATAAAAAATACAAAAGAAGCTCTGCGAATTATGCTTGAAGTAGGTTCCAAAAGATTTTTCCCTGAAATTTTGTACCAGTTTGTAAATATGTTTAATTATAACGACTTAGAATCCTATGACGAGATGATACAGTAATGAAGGTAAAAGTTATAGGGGCAGGTCTTGCCGGCTGCGAAGCAGCATTGCAGCTTGCAAAACGGGATATAGAAGTTGATTTGTATGAAATGCGTCCTGAGAAAACAACAGGTGCACATTCTACGGAGCATCTTGCGGAATTTGTCTGCAGCAACAGCCTCGGTTCTCTTGACCCGACAAATGCAAGCGGTTTGTTAAAAAAAGAAATGTCTATACTTGGTTCTTTTTTGATAGAAATTGCAAAAGAATCTCAAGTACCGGCAGGCAATGCTCTTGCTATTGACAGAAACCTGTTCTCGCAAAAAGTTGAAGAACTCATATTGAACTCGGGCAGGATAAATATAATCAGAGAAGAAATTAAAACAATCCCGCAAAATGAGCCTGTTATACTTGCTTCCGGGCCATTGACCTCAGATTCACTTGCAGAGGATATAAAAAGATTCACAGGAGAAGAACATCTGCATTTTTTTGATGCAATTGCGCCGATTGTGGAAAAAGACTCTATAAATTTTGACAAAGCATTTTATGCAAGCCGCTATGACAAAGGCGAAGCTTCCTATATAAACTGTCCGATGAATAAAGAAGAGTATGAAAATTTTTATGAAATTCTGATAAATGCGCCGAGAATAGAGCTTAAAGCTTTTGAAAAAAATTCCAAAGAAAGAGCAAAATTTTTTGAATCCTGCCTGCCAATAGAAGTACTTGCTTCCAGAGGGAAAGATACTCTGCGTTTCGGCCCTATGAAACCCGTGGGGCTTGTTGACAAAAGAACCGGCATTGAAAACTATGCGGTTGTGCAGCTGCGTCAGGATAATAAAGATGCGACTATGTACAATCTCGTTGGATTCCAGACAAATCTGAAATGGGGAAGCCAGAAGGAGCTTTTAAAATCAATACCGGGGCTGGAAAACGCAAATATTCTAAGATACGGGGTTATGCACAGAAATACCTTTATCAACAGTCCAGAGGTTTTGTATCCTACACTGCAGTGCAAAAAACGTGCTGATTTGTTTTTTGCCGGTCAGCTTACGGGTACGGAAGGGTATACGGAATCAATAGCTACAGGCATGCTTGCAGGTATAAATATGGCAAGATTTTTAAAACAGCAATCTTTAATAGAGTTACCTCGTGTAACAATGCTCGGAGCACTGACACATTACATATCTGACAGCGGCCAAAAACATTTTCAGCCGATAAACTCTAACTGGGGAATAGTTGAAGAACTAAATGTTGATAAAAAAATTAAAAAGAACAAAAAACTGAAAAATGAAATGCTTTCCAATCGTTCGATAGAATATCTTGAGATATTTCATATTGTCAACTGACTCCGACTACTTCTTAGATTTTCTTCACGCTCGGACAGTTTCCAATTTTTATACTGCACGCCGTACGCATCAGGATACTCTTGAGTACAAGCGAGGCCGCCTCAGACAATCTTTTGCCTCTCTGCCGAACAAAAGTTGAAATTTAGTCAACTCAAAACGGATTTCTTCTTATCGCAAAATTTTCTCGGACAAAATAAAAAAACCGGCTTATTAATAAGCCGGTTTTTTTATTTTCCCCAAATCCAGTATTGCCTAATTATATTTTTGCTTTTCCTCTATTGTCAGTCTTGTCTTTGTTATCTCTATACTCTCTATTAGTCGTTTTGCTTTAATATATCTCTTAATCCCCAAATCTGATAGCCTTTGCCTAGTCAAGCAATGCTTCTAATATACTTGCATTTTTAGATGCAATTGAATTTTCTCTTACTTTTTGTTTATGAATATAAGTTCTGAGTGCTTCTCTTATAAGTTCACTTCTTGTACGATTTTCTACTTCTGCAACTCCGTCAATTTTGTTTAAAAATTCTTCGGGCATTGAAATTAAAACTCTTGCCATGTTTGTTCCTCCAATATAAATCTTGTAATCTCTTTTGTGGTTTGTTGTTTCGGTTTTTGTATTTGCCTTACTCTTATATAAAGTATTTTTTAAATAAAATATTGCTAAAATTTATCTACGAAATATATACTAATTTCCCAAATGCTTGATTTTAAAGGGTTATACTGCTTTACAAAACTTAACACATCTTGTACCATCTAAAGATTACGGGGCTTAGATTTCTTAACACTCGGACAGTATTTTGTCTGAGGCCACCTCAGACAAGTTTTAGAGCTTTTTTAGCTGTTATCTTTTCTAAAATAATAACTTTTTTGTTCAAAGCCAATAGCTCTGCAATTGTATCATAAGCTATTGCATCGGAATTTATATAGATTTTGGCTATGTCGTCATGTTTTTGCACAAAGTTTACAAGCTGTTTTGTTGACCTTGTATAGGTCTTTACTATTTTGTCATTGCCGATTTTATCTATAAAAAGCACTGCTTTTTCTTGTATTTCATATAGTCAACTGACTCCAACTACTTGTTGAACCTGTGCATTAATCAAGTCCATTCATCGTAAACAAGTCCGGCACAGGCAACAAGTGCACGGGGTCACTTCCGCAAAATGCTAGTCTTGGCGTCACTCGCACTCCGTGTACACTTCTACAAGCGAGGCCGCCTCAGACATTTTTCATCTTAACCTTTGTCGAACTATATGTCTGTTATTTTAAACCCAGAATAACATTAAACTTTTTGTATGACAAATAGTTCTATTAAACTTGTTGGTAAAAACGTTAGAAAATATAGAAAATTGAGAAATCTTTCACAAGAAAAGTTAAGTGAATTAGTTAATGTATCAACTGACTATATTTCGTTGATTGAATTAGGTAAAAGAGTACCCAGTCTAAAAAGATTATATAAAATTGCCGAAATACTGGATGTTGAACCTTATAAATTTTTAAAGGAAATATAAAAAAAGAGCCTTTGAAGGCTCTTTTTTATTTATGCAACTTATTATATCTGCACCTTGTCCATTACTTCATCAGGAATATCAAAGTTTGAATAAACATTCTGCACATCGTCATGTTCTTCAAGCTTGTCCATCAAGAGCAAAATCATCTTTGCAGTTTTTTCATCAGTGATTTCGAGTGTGTTTTGAGGCAGTTTTGTGAGTTCTGCGCCTGTGTGTTTAAAGCCTTCTTTTTCCAGAGTTTCTACAACATTCTGGAAGTTGTCGGGTGTTGTAATAATTTTGTATTCTTCATCTTCATCAAGGAAATCATCAGCACCTGCGTTTATTGAAGCTTCAAAAAGTTTTTCGTAATCATTTTCATCTTTTGCAAAAGTAACAACACCTGCATCCTTAAACATCCAGCCGACACAGCCGGTTTCACCGAGATTGCCGTTGAATTTTGTAAAATAGCTTCTTATATCGCCTGCCGTACGGTTTCTGTTGTCGGTCATTGCCTCTACAATAACAGCAACACCGCCTGCGCCGTAGCCTTCGTAGGTGAGTTCTTCGTAGTTTTCGGAAGCACCTGCACCGCAGCCTTTTTCGATGGCTCTTTTGATATTGTCATTAGGCAGTCCGCCTGCTTTTGCCTTTTCAATAGCAGTTCTCAGGCGAAAGTTTGCTGCAGGGTCGCCGCCGCCCATTTTTGCAGCAACTATGATTTCTCTGGAGTATTTTTGAAATGCTACGCCTCTTTGTGCGTCGACTTTAGCTTTTTTGTGTTTAATGGTTGACCATTTTGAGTGTCCTGACATAAATTATTTTCCTTATTAAATTATTATTACAATGTTACGGCTCCGACAGAAGCGCTCTGTACGGTTTTTGCATATTTTGCAAGAAATCCTTTCACTTCTTTTGGAGGCAGAGGTTTAAACTCTTTTCTTCTCTGTTCAAGCTCTTCGTCGCTTACAAGAAGCTCCAGTTTTCTTGCCGGTATATCTATTTTAATTTTATCACCGTTTTTTATCAAGCCTATAATTCCGCCCATAGCAGCCTCGGGGCAAATGTGTCCTATGCACAGCCCTCTTGTACCGCCAGAGAAGCGTCCGTCTGTAATCAGTGCAACCTTTGCACCGAGACCTTTGCCCACAATCATGGAGGTAGGAGCCAGCATTTCACGCATGCCGGGGCCGCCTTTTGGCCCTTCGTAGCAGATTACAACAACATCACCCTCTTTTATATGGTCTTTATCTATTGCTTCCATAGTTTCTTCTTCCGAGTTAAACACTTTTGCTGTCCCCTCAAAAGTAAGTGCCGACGGGTCAACACCGGAAATTTTTATAACTGCGCCCTCTTGAGCCAGATTGCCTTTTAGAATACCAAGCCCGGGGTTTGAGGTAATAGGGTTATCAAGTGTATGGATTATGCTGTTATCTACCCACGCAGAATCTGCAATTTGAGAAATTTTTAATCCGGAAACTCCTTTTGTATCCTTGAGCTCCGGAGTGTTTTTATAAAGGGTTTTTAATACCCCGGGGATTCCGCCAGCGTAATGAAGGTCTGTCATCGTAGGCAGAGCAGAGGGGTCAAGTTTAATTATCTGCGGGATTTTGTAGCTCAATTCATCAAAATCTTTTAAAGAAATATCAATATTACCGGAGTTTGCAATGGCAAGCAAATGTAAAATAGAGTTTGTAGATCCGCCCAGTGCAAGGTCTGTGACAATAGCATTTCTCATAGAATCACGTGTAATGATATCTGAAGGTTTGATTCCTTTTTCAACAAGCTCTACAATTTTTAATCCCGATTCAAAAGCAATTTGTTTTTTCTTTGAAGAAACAGCGGAAGCCGTAGCGCAGAAAGGAAGGCTCATCCCCATAACCTCTGTCAGACATGCCATTGTATTTGCCGTATAAAGCCCCTGACAAGAACCGGCTGAAGGGCAGCACTCTTCTTCCATCTCGCAAAGGCGTTCTTTTGTAATTTTGCCTGCAGAGAGTTTTCCTACAGCTTCAAAAGAGCCTCTTATCATTGTTAATACTTCATTTTTAGAACACCCGTCAAGCATAGGACCTGCTGTCACAACAATACAGGGAATATTTATTCTCAAAGCAGCAATGAGCATGCCCGGTGTGATTTTGTCACAGTTTGTTAAAAGAACAAGTCCGTCAAGCTGATGAGCCTCGGCAACCGTTTCCACACAGTCTGCAATAAGGTCGCGTGAAGGCAGAGAATACTTCATTCCGCAGTGTCCCATAGCGATACCGTCACACACTGCAGGTGTGCCAAAGATAAACGCCTGACCTCCGCCTGAGTGTATACCTTTTTCTATTTGTCTTTCCAAATCTCTCATGCCGGCATGTCCCGGTACAAGATCGGAAAAGGAGCTTGCTATACCTATAAACGGACGTTTCATACCTTCTTTTGTTACGCCCGCTGCATATAATAAAGAGCGGTGTGCTGCTTTGTGTATACCTTTTTTTACGTTGTCGCTTCTCATAATTTATACCCTTTTATCATTTACCCCGTTTTGCCCTTATACAGCCTTAAGCAGACTTATTGCAGCCTGCTTATTTATTGTAATTAAAATTATACTACAATCTTTGAAAGATGTACGGATAAGATTTCATATAGTCAACTGACTCCGACTACTTGTTGAACCTGTGCAATAAACAAGTTCAACTATTTAACAACAAGTCCGGCACAGCCAACAAGTGCATGGGGTCACTTCAGTAAAATGCTAGACTGGCTGCAACATCGGCTGAGCTAGAGCGAAGCCTGATGTTATGCCCCTACCTGGTGGCGTCACTCGCACTCCGTGTACCACTCCTAGCTTGAGGCGTAGGCAAACCGCAGGTGCGCCGTACGCATCAGGATGCCCTCGGGTACAAGCGAGGCCGCCTCAGACATATTTTAGAATATCTCGCTAGTGGGTATGCCACTGTATGCTATACTGTATCTATGGCTACACAAAATTCTAATTTACCCAAAGAAGTTAAACAGACTCTCGCAATAATACCGGAGTTGAGCGGTTCTTATCAGTATTATGATAAAGACGGTGAAATTATCTATGTTGGAAAAGCCAAAAACCTTAAAAAACGTGTGTACAGCTATTTTAACAAACACCATGATTCACCAAAACTACGTGTTATGGTGCCGCAAATTGCAAAAATACAATTTATTGTAACGGATAGTGAGGTTGAGGCACTTATACTCGAGTCTCATCTTATAAAAAAACATAAACCAAAATACAATGTTTTGTTAAAGGATGACAAAAAATTTCCTTACTTTGTAATTACGGAAGAAGAATATCCACGTGTAATTGTTGCCAGAAAAGCCAACAAAAATAAAATCAAGGGCAAGTATTTCGGCCCTTATACAGATTCCAGAGCAATGTATGCCACTCTTGATTTGATAAAAAAACTGTTTCCTCTAAAACAATGCAAAACCCCGAAGTTCAAAGACCGTCCTTGCTTGTACTATCACATAGGCAGATGTATGGCGCCGTGCCAGAGGCTTGTTAAACCTGAAGAATACAAAAAGGTGCTGAAAAATGTAGAGCTTTTTCTGACAGGTAAACAAAAAGAACTTGTTGATGCCCTCAAAAAAGAAATGGAAAAATATGCAGCTAAAGAGGATTTTGAAAAAGCCGCAAGATACCGTGACAGCTGGCTTGATGTCCAAAAAACAATGGAACATCAGAAGGTTGTTTTTGAAAATACAAATATAAATCAGGATATTGTCGGAATATACAATGAAGGAAACCTTTTTGTTGTATCACTTCTTCAAATCAGGCAGGGAAGACTTACGGACAAAAAAGATTTTCAATTTTCAAACCTCAATCTGTCAGGCGATTACGAGGTATTGACTACATTTTTAAAAGAATATTATACAATGGCATCAGAATCCGAAATCCCATCTACTATTGTGCTTCCCGAGCTGCTTGACAAAGAAGACAAAGAGCTGTATACACAGTGGCTTGCTTCGCAGGCACAAAAGAAAGTAAAAATTACTGATTCTCCGACAAAACGCAATATTGAGCTTTTAAATCTTGCACAGAAAAATGCAAAATTCTATTTTGAGAAAGTTAAACTGGAAAAACTCACGGAAATCCAAAGAGACTACAATGAAGTAGGCTCATATATTCAGGAAAAATTAAAATTGAGCAAATTTCCTTATATTGTGGAGTGTTTTGATATCTCACATATTCAGGGGACAAATACGGTTGCTTCTATGGTTACTTTTGAAAACGGGATGCCCAAAAAATCCCGTTACAGAAAGTTTAAAGTCCGCTCTACAGAGTCAAAGCCTGATGACTTTAAATCCTTGCAGGAGGTAGTGGAAAGAAGATATTTCGGAAAATTGTCAGAATCATTGCCCGAGCCTGATTTGATAATCATTGACGGAGGTAAAGGTCAACTGTCATCAGTTCTGGAAATTTTTGACACGCACAATTTTAAGCCTGATGTTGTTTCTCTAGCCAAAAAACTTGAGGAAGTTTTTAAGCCCCATGAATCAAAGCCTGTAGTGTTTCCTATAAATTCTCCGGCGTTATACTTTTTCCAGAGAATAAGAGATGAGGCACACAGATTTGCCATAACTTATCACAGAAAACTAAGAGGCAAAAAAGCAACAGAATCAATACTGGATGAAATCACAGGTCTGTCTAGGACAAACAAAGAAATACTGATAAAAGAGTTTAAAGATATCAAAAAAATTTCACAGGCGGATTTCGAAACATTATGCGAAAAAATCCCTAAACGTGCGGCAAAAGCCGTGTATAACTTTTTTAACCCAAATGTGCAGATTGTTTAACTTGTATTTTTGTTTTTAGTTTTTACAGGACTTGTTCCAAAAATATACGTAGAATTTTGAGACATAAGGTTTTGCTAAACTTTAATCCACCATCAATCTAAACACCCTCCTTATATAGACAGCAAAGAGTGTTTAGATTGTTATATGGCCCTTAGTGCAGAGAGTTCTTTTCTTTTTATTATATTAATATTTTTATAAAATATTTAACGCCTTATATTGGAATTGGGATTTAAATTCGGGTTATTTATTCTCATCTTAGGCGGACCGTTTTTGCCGTAAACAAAAGCCAGTATCTCCGCTACTGCCACATACAGTTCTGCCGGTATAACCTGATCAACTTTTACGAGTTTGTATAAAGAGCGTGCAAGAGGTTTGTTTTCCACAATAGGAACCCCGTTTGCTTTTGCTATTTCGCGTATTTTAAACGCCATGTAATCAACACCTTTTGCCACAACAACAGGTGCCGGAGCAATGTCTTTGTCATATTTCAGCGCAACGGAAAAATGTGTTGGGTTTGCAACTACCACATCCGCGGTTGGTACTGCATTCATCATTTTTTGTCTCATAAACTGCATTTGCGCGGACTTAATTTTTGACTTGATAACAGGATCCCCTTCCATGTTTTTCCACTCGTCTTTGATTTCCTGTTTTGTCATCTTAATTGACTTATTATACTCATATTCCTGATATTTTCTGTCAATAAATCCAATAATAAGCATCGCGACTATAATATTTATTATCATCTGGGTCAAGATACTTGCCAGTACGGCAAATGCAGTCGGTATATCCACCCCGAGAAGCCCGAGAATTTCGTCTTTTCTTCCCATTACGGTAGAAAAGCCGACATATCCTACTATCCCCACTTTCAGAAAGGATTTTGTCATTTCTATAAGATTGCGGGGCTCAAATGGATTAAACATTTTTTTTAATCCCTGCATAATACTACTCGGGGTAAGCTTATCTATTTTGGGTTTTATTTTTTCAGTCGAAAACAATGCTCCTACCTGCAGCCTGACAAGAAGAGCCGTAGCTGCCGCAAGCCCGAGTAAAAACGGAAGCATTAATTCACCTGTTACTTTTGCGTAAGGAGCAAAAAGTGTTATTATATCATTTGTCTCTATTTCTTCCGGACGTAAATGTGTAAGGGTGTAGTACAAAAGGTTTTTGAGCTTTTCAAGAATATGCGGTGACATCACAAAAAGTAAGCCTATACCGGCTGTTATTGTCAATGCGGAAGTCATGTCCTGACTCCTTGGAATATTACCTTTTTTTCTCTCGTCCTCCCGCCGCTTGGGGGTCGCCTCTTCCGTTTTTTCGTCTGCCATATTTCTCTTTTTACCTTACATAAAGATATTCAATATGCCTTTCAGATAATTCTGTGTAACTGCCGCAAGATATGTAACTGTCGGTGACAGAAACATTAGTATCAAAACTATACCAACATATATTTTTAAAGGTATTGCAACCATAAATATATTCATCTGCGGCATCATTTTGGACATAAATCCCATCAACACCTCTGATATAAACATAACACAGAAAATAGGCAAAATCATACTTATTCCAATAGAAAAAATCGAAGAAGACATATGTAAAACCTGTGAAATAACACTGCCTGTAAACATGTATTCAGGACTCAGAGGGAATGACTGAAAGCTCTTATAAATTGCTGCAAAAAGCCATTGATGGGCATTCAGCCCGATAAATACCATTGTTGCGATATAAGAATAAAGCTGGGACAAAACCTGTGTACTGGAACCCGTTGCAGGGTCAAGCACCTGGCTCATCGAAACCCCGATTTGTATACTTACAAATTCACCGCCTATTTGTACGGCAGTAAATAAAAAGTTTGCACAAAAACCTATTATATAACCTATAGAAAACTCCCTTAGCATATACAAGAGCAGTTCGGGCATGCTTTGCGGTATAGTGAGCCCCGATGATGCAGCAACCATAGGAAAAAGTATAAAGGCAACGGCTGCTGTAAGCCAGATTTTTATCTGGTTAGGTATCGGATATGTAGAAATAAGAGGCATAGAGAATATCATGCCGCTTATTCTTGTAAATACAAGCACAAAAATTATGATATTAGCAGGTGAAAATAATGTCATTAAATTTGGCTGCATTACTTATCTCCCGCCTAATGCACAAGCTGTGAAATGTATTCAAACATTTCATTTGTTCTTGCTACAAAGATATTGAGCATCCACGGTAAAAGAATAATCATTGTAAGTATACCGGCAATAATTTTGGGTACAAAGGTCAGTGTTGACTCTTGAATTTGTGTTACTGCCTGAAAAATACTTATTAAAAGTCCAACAACCATACTCACCACAAGTATCGGTGTAGATAAAATCAATATTAATATTAAAACATTCTGGGTAAGTGTCAAAAAGACTGAATCTTCCATTTATTCTTCCTTAATAATTGTCTACGTAATAAATCCTTCAAGAAGGGTTTTTGTAATCAGATACCACCCGTCTATCATAACGAACAAAATAAGCTTAAACGGCATTGCAACGGTAGTAGGCGGCAGGAATAACATACCCATTGAAACCAGTATACTTGCTACTACAATATCGATTACAAGAAACGGCAAAAATATTACAAAACCTATTTCAAAGGATGTCTTTAACTCACTCAAAACATAAGCGGGTAAAAGAGTATATGTAGGTACATCCTGCCAGTTTTGCGGTTTTTCTATCTTACCCATACTCAAGAACAGTCCGAGTTCTTTTTCGTCCGTGTGTTTAATCATAAATTCTCTCAACGGCAGTATTGCTTTATCCAGCGCAACCTGCTGGGTAATTTGATTTTTCATATAAGGCTGCAGTGCTGTTTCGTTTATTTTGTTAAATGTAGGCGCCATAACAAAAAACGTCAGCAGAAGAGCCAGCCCTGCAAGCACCTGATTGGGCGGCAATGTTGTCGTACCTATTGCCTGACGGGTAAGCGCCAGTACAATTATTATTCTTATAAAAGCCGTACACATTATGAAAATACTCGGTGCAAGCGTCAGTATAGTTAATAAAATAAGAATTTGTACACCCTGTGTAAATTCCTGAGGTGTATTAGCCTGATTCATTCCAACCGTAATAGTAGGAAACGCAACAGCCGCATGAGCAACTGTGTTTGAACAAAATGCAATTAACATTGCGCTCAAGATTTTTATAATGTTTCTAAAATTCCTCATAATTCCCCAATATTGCATACTCAACATAAAAATATTTTAACCCTGATTATTTTTTAATACTAATTCTTAACTTAACTTAAACTCAAGTTCTGGTACTTATATTAAATTCCTGAAAAAATACACCTCAAAGATTTAATAAAAACAGCTGATTTACAAAAAACTCCAAAAATTTTATCATAATTGTGAAAAAACAGAAGAAAGATGACGATTGATTATCAGCTGCTATTTTTCTTTACAAATACACAAGGAGTTTAATTATGACCAATAATATTGAAGAATTGAGACAGCAGAATAAACTTATAGACCTGTTTTGTACACTCGCTCAGATTCCGTCTCCGTCCGGAGAAGAAGATAAAGTTTCCGCAAAAATTTTAGAAATTTTAACATCCGCAGGAATTGAAGCAAAGCATGATGATTTTGGCAATGTAGTTGCAAAACTTCCCGCAACGGATTCTGCTAAAAAGCCCTTGCTTTTATCTTCTCACATGGATGTTGTCGGAGATGCATCGCCCGTGAATATAAGAATTTCAGATGATGGAAAATTTATTGAAACCGACAAAAAAAGAACACTGGGTTCTGATGACAAAGTCGGCGATGCTTCTGCTATTTATCTTGCGCTTTACCTGAAAGAACATCCGGAAATCAAGCACGGCGGGCTGGAGCTTGTGTTTACAAAAGACGAAGAACAGAACATGTCAGGTATACACAATGTAAAATTTAACGAAATAGACTCAGAATATGTAATGGTGTTGGATGCCGATAAACTCGGGCAAATTCAGATAGCAGGAGCAAGCTATACAAACGGCACATTGATAGTAAATGCCTTTAAAGGCGGTCATTCCGGTATTGATATAGGAGACATAACAAGAGTTAATGCGGTAAAACTTATAGGTGAACTTATAGCACAGATTCCTCAGGGGGAATACAAACGTGATGAATACGGTACGGTTACATCAATCAATATAGGCGCTGTCATAGGAGGCGGCGTGGAACCGGCAATACAAAAAATTGCACAAAAAGGTATTGAAGCAGACAGCTATATTGAATATGTGGCAAACAACAGCCTTACAAATATTATTAATACTAAAGCAATGGCAAAATACTCAATAAGAAGCTCTGAAGAAGCTGATGAAAATAAGCTTATTCAGGAAATAAAAGATATTGTGGAAAAATTTAACAAAAAATACGAAGGTCTTGCTATGGCAGAGTTTATTGCACAGACAAAAATGAAAGCCTTTGAAAAATCAGACGATGATACAATCCCGAAGGTTTGTGTCAAAGCATGTGAAAAAATCGGAATAAAAGGCGAGGTTTCTTCTTTCCATGCCGGAGCGGAAACTCATATCTATGCACACGAAAAGAATAAACACGGACAAATATTTAAACCGTGTCTTTTGGGACTTGCTGATATTTACAACATGCACTCAAGTGACGAAATGGTAAATATAGAATCTTTCTTAAAAGGTTATGAATTTTTGAAAGAATCTTTTCTTGCTTTTAACGAATAGACTTTCAAGATAATAATAAGCGGTATGGAAAAATCCATACCGCTTATTATTATACAGCATGCTCGCTGCAGCTTGTTGTAAAACAGCAAAGATTCTCAAACCCGTGGTTTTTAAACGTTTTTATCATTTCTTTCAATGTTACGCCTGTTGTAAAAATATCATCAAGAATAAGAATGTTTTTATCTTTAAAAATTTCATAACCTTCAATAAGTTCAAAAGCGTCTTTTAAGTTTTCTTCACGATCTTTTCTTGAGAGTTTATATTGGGGTTTTGTATTTTTTATGCGCTTTATAAGCTGTTCTGCTGTGGTGCATCTGCCCTGTGAAAGTTTTTCAAACTCTTTTGCAACAAGCAGCATGTGATTGTATTTTCTGTGCTTTTCTCTGTCAGGAAACAAAGGTACCGGAACAAGCAAAAACTCATTTTCTGAGATCCTTAGATTTTCCCAGTAATCATACATTATTTTTGCCTGAAAATATGCCAGTTCCCGCTGATTGTGATATTTGAGACCTCTTATCAGTTTTTTTATGTTGTTTATATAAACGGCTGCGCAGTAAATATCAACACTGTCGAGTGTTTTAAATTTTTTGTACGGCAAAAACTCTGTTTTTCCAAAACAGCTATTGCACATTATGCTGTCATCCTCTGATTTTCCGCAAAAATAGCAGCGCTTTTTGTATAAAAGATTTATTATTTTTGATAAAAATTTAATCATTTAATTAGACTGTATAATACTTTTCTAAATAATTGTATATGATAGAATAGATACGAAGTAACAGTCAATGAAAGATTGAATTTATGAATATAATTATAATGATTTTGCTGATAAGCTTTTTGATACTTGTTCATGAACTCGGACACCTGCTCACAGCAAAGATGCTCGGGTTTAAAGTCACAAGATTCGGCTTTGGTCTGCCGGTCGGCCCGACACTTTTTAAAGGCAAAATCGGTGATATAGAGATTCTTGTACATGCATTTCTTTTAGGCGGTTATGTTTCATTTCCTGATGATGACGAAAACCCTGACCTGCCTAAAGATTCTCCGGATTTTTTCCATAATCAGGCAATATGGAAAAGAGCAATAGTGCTGTGTGCAGGGGTTGTGGCAAACATGCTGTGTGCAATTGCTCTTGTAATGTTTACTGCAGCTATTACCCATAAACTTCCTACTGACAGAGCCATTGTTTATATAAAAGCGATTAAAGAAGAAAAGGGCGCTTCCGTTGCAAATTCAGGGCTGCAAAAAGGAGATATAATACTTAAAATAAACGGCTCTGAGATTATTCAGCCTTTCCAGACTAATATTTATGCAAAAGCAAGCAAAAAATTTGACGGATATGTTTCAAATGAAGCGTACAACAAAGTCTTAAAAGATTTACAGGCAAAAAATCCCGATATAAAAAATGCTTATGAACCGCTTTCAAAAAATACAAAAATACTACTTGTAAAACCTGCTGATGAAGCACCGATTAAGCTTTCAGCAGCAGCACTTATGGGTATTGAAAAAATTAAGAATGATTCCATAAAACTTGATTCAAAACTTATAAAAATGCGTGATGCACTTCAGGGCAAAAAAGAGATTGCTTCTGACGGCACAACAAAACTCTGCGATGTTGCAAAGGCATTGTCTGATACAAGAAAGCCCATGATTTTTACCGTAAAAAGAAAAGTTAACGGTGAAGACAAAGTTATAGAACTAAAACCAATCTATTCTAACGAAGAAGGCGTTATAGGTATAGAACGTGACGGAGAACGTGTTTTGATAAAAACAACCTCTCCTTTGACAATTTTAACAGGCTCTTTGCAGTATACCTGGATAAATACAAAATACACCCTGCTCGGTTTAGAAAAACTTATAACGGGACAGATACCCGTAAAAGAACTCAGGGGTATAGTGGCTGCAACAAAAATGGGCGGTGATATGATAGAACATTCCGGAATTTTGAATGGTATACTTCTTACTGCTATAATAAGTATTAACCTTGCCGTTATGAACCTTCTTCCTATTCCTGCGCTGGATGGCGGACATTTGATGTTTCTCATTATAGAATCTATTAAAGGCAAACCCGTAGATGAAAAAGTTATGGCAAAAGTCAGCAACTTCTTCTTCCTGCTTTTGATTATCTTGATGATGGTGTTGATATTTAATGATATTCTTGCCATAGTGACAAAACAAATTTAGAAAAATCTGCTATACTGGTAATATGGCAGCAGAGGATGAAATGTCATCAACTGTGTTAATCAGTATTTGTGCGTACAGGGAACTATGCAGCTTTTAACATATCTTCAGGACAATTTAAAAGAAAATCGTGTAATAAGGTGGCCGGACAACTGTTTTCCGCTGAGGTTTTACATTGCCCCTTTCAGATGGTATGCCCGTACAAACAATGATTCATACAAATATCAGGCTCTTGTTCAAAGAGCATTGCAGGAATGGGAGAAGGTTTCTGCAGGAAAAGTTAAATTTAAACTTGTGCAAAATTTAAATGACTCTCAGGTCAATCTGGACTGGAAACGTGTGGACAGAAAGGCTCTCGGGCACTGTTATTTTCATTTTGACAATAATGGACGTCTCTACTCTGCAGAAGTCCAGATAGGGCTCTCCGACGGTATTTTGCATCAGCAATATCAGGATGAAAATGAAGTCTATCACACAATCCTGCATGAAATAGGACATTCTCTCGGGCTCGGACACAGCCCTTATGATACGGATATTATGTACACCCCTCATAAATACGGTGTTGTAAGCCTTTCACCAAGAGATGCTCTGTCTTTGCAATGGCTGTACAAACTGCCTTACGGAATTTCTGTCAGCGAGCTTGCAAAAAAACACGGTATAAACTCTTCAAACATAGATGAGATTATTTTTAAAATAGCAAACAAAGGCAAATCTCACGAGTTTGAAGATGTAAAAAATTCAATAAAAATCCCCAAAAAAGATTTAATGGACGAGCAGGACAAACTCGCCGAGATGAAAAAATACAACCTCGGTATACAGAATGTTCAGATTTCTTCAAATGTACAGGAATACATTAAAAAGAAAATCATACTGCCCAAAGATAAGCAGTAACAGGTCTGTACTTTAACACATAAAGTCAGAAATTAATATGTGCCGAACATTGTCGACAGACCTCTCTGACATATAAAAGCCGCCATTTTAATAATTTCTTTGATTTTTTTAAGAATAGTATTCATACGCGCACCTTTCCACACACATGAATAATTCCACAAAATGCAAAATTATAAACAATCTAAAATAAAAATCTTCGGCAAAATTTGTTAAAATATGGACATTAAGTCTTGTTGATATTATCATTATTACAGACTAATTAAGGAGAATTTCTATGAAATTAATGGAAGGCAAAAAAGGTATTATTTTTGGAGTTTCAAACGCAAGGGGTATTGCATACTCTATTGCAAAACAGATTTACGAAGCAGGCGGAGATATTGCTTTTACTTATGCAAATGAAGCAATGGAATCCCGTGTACGTCCGCTGGCGGAAGAAATGAATGCAAAAATGATTGTTGAATGCGACGTAACAAACGAAGAACAGGTGAAAAAAGTATTTGAACAGTACGAAAAAACATATGGCAAACTGGACTTTGTTATCCATGCAGTTGCATTTGCAAACAAAGAAGATTTGATGGGTGATTTTATCGATACATCAAAAGCAGGCTGGGACACAGCTCTTGGCGTAAGTGCATATTCACTTGTTACTCTTGCAAGAAACGCAAAACCTTTGTTTAACGAAGGCGGCGCAATACTTGCTCTGACATACCTTGGTTCAGAATTAGTAGTTGCAAACTATAATGTAATGGGTGTTGCTAAAGCTGCATTAGAATCATCAGCAAGATATCTTGCTGATAACCTCGGCAAAATCGGCGTAAGAGTCAACTGTCTTTCAGCCGGTGCCGTTAAAACTCTTGCTGCAAAAGGTATTTCAGGTTTTGACAGAATGTTAAAAGCCGCTATTTTAAAAGCGCCTTTGAAGAGAAATGTTTCACTTGAAGATGTAGGAAAAACAGGCTTGTATCTGGTTTCTGATTTATCTTCAGGTGTAACTGGTGAGATAGTTCACGTTGATTGCGGCTGCCACTCTGTTTATGCTTCATACGAAGAAATGGAAGCTACATACGCTTATCAAAAAGAACATCAAAACTAAATTATAACTCACAAAAGGGGCATTAATTGCCCCTTTTGTTATAAAATATTCTGGAATAAAATTATAATTAAACGAAACATTAATAAAAGGACGCAAAAAATGATTATCAAAAAAAACAAAACAAAAATTGTTGCCACACTGGGACCGGTCAGTCGTGACGAAAAAATTATCGAAGAAATGATTCTCTCCGGTGCTACAATGTTTAGAATCAATACTTCTCACAACACACCCGAAGAACACGCTGAAACTATTGAAAAAATCAGAAATGTAGAAAAAAGACTAAAAACATTTATCCCTGTTCTTGTTGATTTGCAGGGTCCGAAAATCAGAGTAGGCAACTTAATTGAACCTATACCTTTAGAACCCGGCAAAGAGCTTGTTCTTGAATACGGTCTTGAGCAGACTGACCCGAACATTGTTCCCGTAGACTACAAAGGCGTTGCAGAAGATGTCCATGTAGGTGAATGCATACTACTTGATGACGGTAAAATTAAAATCGAAGTTACAAAAAAAGAAGGAACAAAAGTTCATGTAAAAGTTCTTCACGGTGAACTTTTAAAACCGAGAAAAGGTATAAATATCCCCGGCGGAACAAAAAGTGTTTCTGCAATTACTGAACGTGACGTAGATTTTATCAAATTTGCAGTAGACAACGGTGCTGACTATCTTGCTCTTTCTTTTGTAAGAGACAAAGATGATATCATGCTTGCAAAAAAATATCTGAGCCATTTTGGTGCTGATATTCCGATAGTTGCAAAAATAGAAAAACCGGAAGCCGTTAAAAATATTGAATCAATTCTTGATGTAGTAGATGCCGTAATGGTAGCCAGAGGCGACCTCGGTATTGAACTTGCTCCGGAAAAAGTACCTATGGTACAAAAACACATAGTAGATGCAGCATTTGCGCACAGAAAAACATGTATTGTTGCTACACAGATGCTGGAATCCATGATAGAAGAACCTATCCCGACAAGAGCGGAAGCATCCGACGTTGCAAATGCTATTCTTGACGGTGCCGACGCCGTAATGCTTTCAGGCGAAACTGCTGCAGGCAAATATCCGGTAGAAGCCGTAAAAATGATGGCAATGATTGCACATGACGTAGAACAGAGTAATTTTGTAAGCTACAATCTTGACCTGCCGATGAATCCAATGTATGAACCCACACCGCAGGCTATTGCCGCTGCTGCAGTAAAAATGGCAAAAGACCTTGAAGCAAAAGCTATTCTTGCCTTTACTCATACAGGTTATACACCGAAACTGCTTTCAAAATTGAGACCGTCAGTACCTGTACTGGCAATTTCTGACAATGAAAAAACCTGCAGAAAGCTCAATTTGTTCTGGGACATGCACCCTTATCAAAAAGACTGGGATGTAGTATTGAACGATGAATTACTCAAAAAAATTGATAAACTGTTACTAGAAAAAACTGAATACAAAAAAGACGACAGAGTAATCATTATCGGTTCTATTCCTAACCTGATTACAGGCAGAACAAACTTTGTACGTGTACACAGAATGTGCGCATTTTAATTAGAATTATAACAAGCATATATTATAACAAAAAACCCGTTATCTTGAAGATAACGGGTTTTTTTATAATTCTAATGAATTTTATATTACAAGTTTGTTTTCGCACCTGCTTTTTCTCTGGCTGCCCTGTTTTGTTCACGCTTTTCTTCTATTTTTTCGATGCGTCTGTTTCTTTTATATCCATATCCTGCATATATAGCCAAACCTATAATCAGCCATAACGGAAACAGCAATGCATTTTTGCCCATACTGCTTATTGCAACACACATCAAACCGCCGCAAAGTATAATTCCTAAAGAAGGAAATAAAGGAGAGCAAGGAACCTTAAACGGTCTTTCTCTGTCAGGGTCGGTTTTTCTGAGTATCAACACACTTACGCAAACAACGATGAATGACGTAAATACACTGAAAATACAAAGCTGTGCTGCAAGGTTCAAATCAAGGAACAAACAGCCTATCATCATTGCAATACCCACAATCCATGTGATAATGTGAGGTGTTTTGTATACAGGGTGAACTTTTTTAAGTATTGTCGGGAAGAAATTGTCTCTTGCCATGGAGAACAAAATTCTTGTTGCTGCCAACTGCATAACAAGCAAAACAGAAGTCAAACCTGTCAATGCACCCAGTGAAATCAAACCGGCAAACCAGCTCTGACCTGTCATCTGGATTGCGTGTGCAATAGGAGCGCCGATATTAATCATGTTCCATGGAACAATACCGGTTAATACAAGTGCTACAAATATATATACAACAGTACAAACAAGCAGTGTACCTATAATACCTATCGGAACATCTTTCTGAGGATTCTTTGTCTCTTCAGCAGCCGTTGATATTGCATCAAAACCTGTATAAGCAAAGAAGATAGTAAACGCACTAACAAGCACGCTTCCAAATCCGTTAGGAACAAAAGGAACCCAGTTAGCAGGTTTTACATAAAATGCACCGACAGCTACAAACAAACCTATAACAAGCAGTTTGATTATAACCATTATACTTGCCATATTTTTAGATTCTGAAATCCCTTTGACAAGAATATATGTAACAAGCAATATCATCAGCATTGCCGGAATATTTAAACATATCGGAATCACACCGAATAAGTGCGGTATATGATCCATGGGATTCATTCCCATCTTTAAATAAGCAGCTTTTGCCGAGCCAAAATCATTTATTAACCACAAAGGCGGATACATAATATGATGGCAGATACTGTGCAAAACAGGAGGAAGATTTGCTGTATAAGCTTCAAAACCTCTTAAAAATTGGAACAAATATCCTGTCCAGCTGCATGCAACAGCAATATTACCGATAGTATACTGCAGCATCAAAACCCAGCCTACCATCCAGGCAGCCAGTTCACCTAATGTAGCGTATGTATAAGTATAAACACCGCCTGATACAGGTATCATTGATGCAAATTCCGCATAACACAATGCAGAGAATATACACGCAATTGCAGCAATAACCATGGATATTACAATTGCAGGCCCTGCTCCGTCATGATGTGCGCCTACAACTGCCGTACCAACCATTGAAAATATCCCTGCACCTATAACGGCACCTATACCGAGAATAATCAAATCCACCCAGTTTAAAGTCTTGTTTAATCCGGTTTCTTTGGATTGCGCAAGCATATCATCGGGATTTTTAGTTTTCAATAATTTGGAGACAAAATTCTCCATTAGTCCGGCTTCTGTTACATTGTTTTGACTCATGTAAGTATCCTTATATTAAATTGTAGCTTTTTCTTTTTTCAGCAGGGGAAAACCTAATTCTTCTCTTTGTTCAACATACAGTTTAGCAACCATTGCAGCCATTCTTCTGACTCTGTTGATAAAATTGATTCTTTCATCTTTAGAAATTACACCTCTGGCATCCAGAAGGTTAAAAGTATGAGAACATTTTAAAACATAATCATAAGCAGGCAATACCAGCTTATTTTCTACACAATTTTCAACTTCTTCCTGAAAAATATCAAACATTTTGAATAATCTGTCTGCATTTGAGACTTCAAAATTGTATTTTGATTGTTCAATTTCGTTTTGTAAATAAATTTCACCGTACTTAAGTTCTTTATTCCACATAACATCATATACGGAATTTACATTCTGAAGATACATTGCAATACGTTCAAGCCCGTATGTAAGCTCCAACGCCACAGGCTTAATTTCAAGGCCGCCTACCTGCTGGAAATATGTAAACTGGGTAATTTCCATACCGTCAAGCCATACTTCCCAGCCTACACCGGCAGCACCGAGAGTCGGAGATTCCCAGTTGTCTTCCACAAATCTGACATCATGCTGAGACAGGTCTATACCCATTGCTTCCAAACTTTTTAAATATAATTCCTGTGCATTATCAGGAGATGGTTTTAAAATTACCTGATACTGAAAATAATGCCCCAGTCTGTTAGGATTTTCGCCATAACGTGCATCCGTAGGACGTCTGCAAGGTTCTACCATCGCAGTATTCCAGGGTTCAGGCCCCAAGGAACGCAAAAAGGTTGCGGGGTTCATTGTAGAAGCGCCTTTTTCAATATCATAAGGCTGCTGTATTATACACCCGTAATCCGACCAGAATTTTGATAAATTTAAAATTAATTCTTGAAAGGTTAAAGCCATTCTCTCTTGATTTCCAGTACTATTATTAATTGTTACATACCAAAACCGATAAACATCCCTAACTTATGTAAAAAGCTTTTAGACATGATTCATCAGCCTTTTCAGCTCTATCATTATAATATAATATTTTTTATTTTACAAACGATTGTAATAATTACACTTAAAATTGTTACATGTGTAATGTAAAAAATGGTGAATATAACTTCCCGTAAGTTGACAGCATAGCAAAGCTGACCGGATATCTACGTTTCTTCCTTTGTTTGAGAAAAAATTACGTAACATATACAAGAATGACGGGCTTTTTCATCATTCTGAAGGCAAAATCAGAAGAATCTGCGGCAAGTACTAAAATATTTTCTCATAATAAATTTATCACTTATTAAACTGTCATCCTGAGGAGCGAAGCGAGCTCAGGATCTTAACGGTGTTGTGGTTACTTTTCTGATTGGTAAGATTCTGAACACAGCAATATTTTTGCAGCAATGCACATTTTATGCTTCAGAATG
>CALUVO010000031.1 GCA_944324245.1 Candidatus Gastranaerophilales bacterium
TATTCTGCTGAATAATTATATCTTCTTTTTGTTTTGTTTCGTCGATTTTTTCATTTATGGCTTTGGTTTCCATCTGTACATTTGAAATTTTTTTGCTTATTAATCCAATGTATTCAGGTGAAATATATCCTTTAAAAGAAAGATTCCTTTGAACGGCAGTGTTTATTGGTCTTATCATATCTTCTCTTCTCCTAAATTTATATTATTTAGATTTTAATATGTTACAATTTATTTTTATATAAGAAAAATATTTTTATTTACACTTCTTAAATTTAGTGGGTATGTATTTTTTATATTTTTTTGTATAATAAAAATGCAGGGTGGTTCCTGTATTTTATAAATTAATTTAAAAGGAGAAAGAAATGAAAGTAAAAATTAATGATGGCTGCATAGCTTGCGGTGCTTGCGAATCAGTTTGTGATGCAGTATTTTCTATTGAAGATACAGCTGTAGTTAATGAAGCTGCTGTTGCAGGCAATGAAGATTGTGTTAAAGAAGCTGCAGAATCTTGCCCGGTAGGCGTTATCGAAGTTGAAGAATAATTAATTGATTTTTTCAATATTCAAAAATCCTTGAGGTTTTACTTCAAGGATTTTTTGTTGTAATAATAGCGTATGAAAGATAGTAAAAAAAATATAGATAAAATTATAAAAGGCATAAAAGACGCAAATCTTCCCCAGCGTGATTTTGTAAAGTTGATGGAAACTTTTCATGACCCTTTTAAGGTTCTTATATGTTGCATTTTAAGTCTCAGAACAAATGATTTGACAACTTATCCGTGTTCTCTCAGAATGCTTGAGTTGGGTACCAAACCCGAGGATTTTGTAAATATGGATGTTGATACACTTGCAAAAGCTATTTATCCTGTAGGGTTTTACAGAAATAAGGCTCAGCAGATTGTAGATATTTCAAAAGAACTTGTTGAAAAGTATAACGGCAAGGTTCCAAAATCAATAGATGAACTTGTTAAGTTTAAGGGTGTGGGAAGAAAAACTGCAAACCTTGTCATGGCAAAAGGTTTTAATGAGCCGGCAATATGTGTGGATGTGCATGTGCACAGAATTTCAAATCGCCTCGGGTGGGTAAAGACAAAAACACCAGAAGAAACAGAAATGGAGCTTAGAAAGCTCCTTCCTGTGAAATATTGGCTTGATATCAACACAATTCTTGTGACTTTTGGACAAAACCTTTGTAAACCGCAAAAGCCTATGTGTAATATCTGTCCTGTTAAACAATATTGTAAAAGCTATAAAGACTAGTACAATTTGTATCTGATAACAGTATTATTGCCCTGTTCCGTTATGTACATATTATTGCCTTTTATAATCAGATAATATGGGTTTGTTATTTTGTCCATAAACGTATAAACCTGCCCTGCTTTGTTTATTTTTAAAATATTATTTTTAGCATAGTTTGCAACATAAAGATTGTCCATTGAGTCAAATGCAAGACCTATAGGACCACCCAGCAGCGGGCTTTTTGAGTAAAGTTGAGATTGTCCGTTTGGCATAACTTTATATATGCAGTTATCTGTATAACTTGCTACATATAATATACCTTTTGAGTCGATTGCCAGACCAGTAGGCCCTGAAAATTTATCAATAATGCTTTTATTTTGAGGTAAAGCGGAATTTGCTGTAGATGCTTTTTGTGAATAGCTCACAATCTGTTTTTTTAAGTTTTGTGCTTTGCTGTACAAATCATCAGTCTCGGCAATTTTATTTACATAAAATAAAGCTCTCTCTGTATTGCCGACTTTATAGTATAACTCGGCTAGTTTATAAACTGTTTCTTTGTCATTAGGATCAAGCTGATTTATTTTTGAATAAGAAGCAATTGCTGATTGATAACTTTTTAAAAATTCAAACAGAGCCCCCATATTATAATATGCGTCAATAAAATCAGGGTCTTTTGCCACTGCATTTTTAAAAGATTCTATTGCTTTTGCGTATTCTCCTCTTGAATACAGATCAAGACCTTCATTGTAATACATTGCGCCTTCTGTTGAATAAGCAAATGCACTGTTTGCTGCAGAAGTAAGAAATAATGTCAGTCCTAAAATTACAAGTATCTTTTTCATCTTTTCTCCTGTTTCTATTTTTTATTACAGATTTGGTTCTCTTTGTATATCTTTTACGGCCTGTTCAAAATTATAAGCCATATTAAATAATTTTTCCTCCTGCAATGCAGGTGCAAGTATCTGAAGTCCTATAGGCATACCGTCAGAGTCATATCCGCACGGTAAACTCATACCAGGTATACCTGCTAAATTTGCCGTTATTGTACCGATATCCGTTAAATACATACTAAGAGGGTCTTCTATTTTTGAACCTATTTCAAACGCAGTATTAGGGCAAGTTGGTGAAATAAGGATATCCGCTTTTTCAAAAGCTTTGTCAAAATCAGCTTTTATTAAGCTTCTGAGCTGCTGTGCCTTTTTGTAATATGCATCATAATAACCGGCGCTGAGTGCATAAGTACCGAGCATTATTCTTCTTTTTACTTCATCACCAAAGCCTTCTGCCCTTGTTTTAGTATACATTTCAAGAAGATTTTTTGCATCTTTTGTTCTGTAACCGTATTTTACACCGTCAAATCTGGCAAGATTAGAGCTGGCTTCTGCTGTTGCCAGAATATAATATACACCGATTGAATATTTAAGAAGAGGCAATGAAATTTCTACGATTTCTGCTCCCAGCTCTTTATATGTTTGAATAGCTGCTTCTATTGATTTTTTGACGTCAGGTGAAACACCTTCTGCAAGCAGTTCTTTTATTACACCTACTTTTGAACCTTTAATATCCTTGTTTAATGCTTTAGAAAAAGCAGGAACAGGAATATTCAATGATGTTGAATCGTGCGTATCATGGCCGCTGATTGCTTCTAATAACAGTGCACAATCTTCCACGCTTCTTGCAAAAGGACCAATCTGATCTAATGAAGAAGCAAATGCAATAAGCCCGTATCTGGATACTCTGCCATACGTCGGCTTCATTCCGACAATGCCGCAGAAACTTGCAGGAAGTCTGATACTTCCACCTGTATCAGAACCGAGTGCAAGAGCTGATTCATACCCTGCAACAGCAGCAGCAGAGCCGCCTGAGCTGCCACCCGGTACTTTATTCGTATCCCATGGGTTTCTTGTAATTTTAAACGCCGAGTTTTCTGTAGAAGAACCCATTGCAAATTCATCAAGATTTACTTTCCCGAGAACCGGTATAAAATTTTGTTTAAGCTTAACAGATACAGTTGCATCATATGGGGATACAAAATTTTCCAAAATTTTGCTTGATGCAGTTGTTTTTGTGTTTTTAAGATTTATATTGTCTTTCAATGCAAGAGGAATACCTGCAAGTGGCGATAATTCTTCATTTGCTGCTATTTTTTTATCTACTTCTTTTGCTGTTTCAAGAGCTTGTTCTTTGCATAAAGAATTGAATGCGCCCAATACCCCGTCAACTTCTTCTATTCTTTTATATTCAGCATTAACAAGTTCAACAGCAGAAATTTCTTTATTCAAAAGTGCTTTTTTTTGTTCAACTGCAGTCTTTTTTAATAATTCTTCCATAATACTCCCGTATTTTTAGTGATTTTATAAATTTACTATTCAATATATATAATTATAATCTAAAAATAACTCAGTAGTTCCAGAAAATTTTGCGATAAGTTACATGCACAAAATTTTTAAATGTCATTTAAAAAAGTAAACATGCTTCGGCTGGGCGCAGCCGGCGGTAAGTGCGATATAGATTAAATATTTAACAGGTTTTTATTTTTTACAAAAATTGTAAATATTTGTTAATAATTAGAGCAAAATCTTAAAGAATTGATTAATCTTATCCGATAACTTATTTGTAAAAAGGAGTATCAGATTATGGGCATGTCAGCTTCACAGGCGCGTTACCTGTGTTTAACAGCTAGAAAAAACAATGTCGAGTTTCAAATCCAGCAATTGACCCAGCAAAAATTAATACTGGCCAGCCAAATGGATAATGAAGCTACTTTGTGGAGCGATGGAATGAATATCCAGCATCTGTATTATTCTGCGGATGGTTCAGGCGGATCTGTTACATCTGATTTACCGAGGTTATCTTATTCGATTGTCACAAAGTCTATGGGTGACGGTGGTATGGGGCTCAAGGTCAGAGACTCTTATGGTCGAGAAGTTGTACCGGAGCTTCCAGAAGTTTTGCCAGAAGGTAAGACCGTTGCTGATTATGTTATTGAACCATATTGTCATCAGGCAGATTATTTTGAAAACAACATAAAAACCGGAAACTGGGCAATACAGTCTTATGATGAACAGGGTAATCTAGTTGATATGTCTATAGAGGGCAGCTCTTTCATTTATCAAGGTGTTGACTCCGGTGATTATGCTGTGGCTAATGCTGAATATGAAAGAAAAGTTGAAAATCTTGAAAGAATAGACAAAAGATTTGATACACAAATTCAGCAGCTTTCAACAGAACAAAAAGCTATTGAAACAGAAATGGATTCAGTTAAAAAGGTAATCGATAAGAACATTGAAGAAACCTTCAAAACATTCGGTTAAAAATTTGTTTTAATCCAGTTATTTAAACTGTCAGATAAAATATATTTACCTACAGGTTGTTTTTTTTCAGTTATAACAATATTATTTAAAGAGTTTTTAAGGAGATTTTCATCTATGGAATTTTTATTAATCCAACCAAGTCTTAACATAGCATCTATTGCAACTATTTTTCTTGCTCTCATATCTGCATCCATAACTTTTATTGTTAATGCTTCATTTGTTTCTGTATTAACAATGCATAAAAGACCGCCTGCTCCTGCTTTTGCAATCAATCTGTGATTCATTTGCATAATCTGAGTTTCCGGTCTGCCGTTTCCTCCCATAAGATAAGGATTTTTTATAACCGCATATTTTATGTCAGGATAGTTGTTAGTACAAAAAAGATTATAAAAACCTTTTGTCAGTCCTTCCAGTGAAGTTGCATAGTTTGGCGCTGTACAGCCGTCTAATGTATATGGAAGTTCTTCCTTTTGCTCGCATAATTCTTTTATTTTTGAATAAATCATTTTTTGAAGAGGATGATTCTTTTCAAGATAAGTCGTTATATCCCATCCCATTTGTCTGCATACAGCAAGCATAAGAGTATGTTTGCCTGAACAGTTGTTGTGCAGCTTTGAATATTTTGTGTGTTTTTTTTGTTCCTCTATACTGAGCGGTTCAATAGCTGGACATTGTAAATCATCTTCTGTTAAATTTATTTTTTTTAAAATATTTCTTAAAATTTCCAGGTGCAACGGTTCTCCTGTATGAGATGCACAGCATACAGTAATCTCTTCATCGGTAAGATTAAAAAAATCTTTTGTTTTTAAGTCCTGTATAATACTTGCCTGCAAAGGTTTTGCGCAGGAGCGATGAAAAAACGGATAACTGTCTGTCTGACCGAATGTCGTTATTTTTTTATTTGCACTGCAATGTACAATATAGCCGTAAAACAAAAGTTCTGTCAGGCTGTTTCTCTGCTCATATAGTAATAATTCCGGTGTTAGTTGCATACTTACTGTTTATTTTTATTTTGTATATTAAATATTGCTCTTAATTTGTCTTTTAACAGGTTATTTTCCGCGGCAAGTTTTTGATTCAGTGCGGTCAATTCTTTGATTTTTGTTTCATAATCAACAGAGTGCTGCGAAATTGCAGCAGGTTGTTGAGCAGATTTTTGCAGATTTGAGAGGATAAATCTTTTTTTAGCTTCTTCTTTTGTATAAAGGATTTTATCTATATCTTTGTTTGCAACATAGCCCATGCTTATCATAATTTCACCGGCTTTTAGTCTTTCTTCCGGATGTTCTTGATTATGCTGTTTTTGCTGTCTTAAAACATTATCAAGCTCTTCTACATTAATTTTATTCAGTCTTTTTACATATTCTCCAATTCTTATTTCACCTGCAAGATAAAAAATAGAAGCACTTAATACTAAGTCAGCCGGTGCTTTTATAAACTCTCTTTTAATACATTCTGCAAGATAGCGGGAAGATTCTTCCAGCGTCCAGAAATTATTCAGGGTTATATCTATAACTCTTAGATTCTGAGCTGCCGCAGCCAGATATTTGTATATATTGAAATCAAGATTGTTGTCATGTGTTTCCAGTTCTTTTTTTCCTTTGAAAGTTAACTCAGGAATATATACAGGATAAATCACTCCGTTTGTGTCAGGCATTGTGACAGATGCCAGCTGTTCTTTTAATTTTTGTTTTATATCAAGATATATTACCTCCTGAACCCATACAGGTGCGTCAAAAATTGTGTTCAAAAGCATATCAAGATTGTTTTTCACTGCTAAACTCCACTACATCCTCTATTCAAATAAATACAATTGTATATTATAATATCATATATAGTTTATTAATCAAAATTCTTAATAAGAGGCAGATATGGGTATAGATGGTTTTTCAATGTCCAATCTCGGATTAAACAGGAATTTAACATCGGCTCAGTTGGCCAATGAAGCAGAAATGACGGCTAATCAGGCACTTGAAAATCAAATTGCCGATGTAGACGGGGTTGGAAAGAAGGAAAAAGCAGGAAGAAAAGATCCCGATGCTGCATTTAACGGCACAATTCCTTTTATTGCTGAACCAAAGGAAGATGAAGAAAGTGATACTCCTGAGCAGCAAGAAGAAAGTGATGCTGAACAGTCTCAAAATTTAGCCGAAGAAGCTGATGAGGATGATGAAGGCGACCAGTATCATTTTAAATTAAATGAGCAGGGGTTAATTGAAGTCTGGGATGCTTCTACAAACAGTGTTGTAAAAACAATATCTCCGGAAGATGCGACAAATACTCTTTTACATATATCCAAAGTACCCGGAATATTTGTCAATAAAGAGGTCTAATCAACAATAATTTCTGTTTCATTTTTGTAAACAACAAATCCTGATTTTGTATTGTTAGGACGTTTTATATATTTTCTCATTGTGTATACAACTGCTGTTTTGCTTGAATTTTTTGCTGTTGAAAATTCTTTGGCAAGCTGTGCTGCTTTTAAAATTATATTGTCAGGTATTTTTGTTGATGAGTTCGGGGCTTTGACAATAATATGCGACCCCGGTGTATTCAGTACATGGAACCACATGTCATTTCCCGAAGATATTTTTGAATAAAGGTAATCGTTTTGCTTGCTGTTTTTACCTATGTATATAGTAAAATCCGAAAAATTTAGTTTTGTTATATTTATTGTTGTTTCTTTTTTGTTATTGCTTTTGGTGTTCTTTATACTTTGGGGTTCAATTTCGGCTGCCGTATCTTTTAATTCCTGCAGTGTTTCGCTTGTATCTATGTCATACAAAAGCTGTTTATAATACATAATTTCTTCATTTGTTTTTTCAATCATTTCCTGAGCAACTGTATAGGCTTTTTTGTTTTTGTTATACAGAGCAAAGTATTTTTTTGCGTTGTCTATAGCGCAAAGACTTTCATCAAGATTAATTTCAATGTTCTCATTGGATTCATAATCATAAAGCGTAACATATTTTAAACCGGTTTCTATTTGATATGCATTTGCTGTAAGCAAATTGCCTTTTGTCATATACATTTTTGCTTTGTCTTTTTTTTCAAGCTGTTTTTGCTGATTTTTATAAGTATTTTGCAGTTTCTTTAATTCTTTGTTAATTTTTGTTCTCAAGTTTAGCTTCAGATTTGCTACAAGATTTTTTTCTATGTTGTATGAAAAATAATCGTCAATAAGAGAATTTATACTGTCGTATTCTCTTTCCTGCTTATTTATACAGGAATATTTTGAATATTCTTTATCAACAGTATATGTACGTTCATTGTCTAAAAATTCGTGCAGCTGTACGAAAAGAATCTGTGTCTCCTGTTCTGATATTTTATCTGCTTCTTTAGACGGGTCAATTCCGCTTTTAATACAGAGTTCTTCAACAACTGCCTGAGATAAAGAAAAATATCTGTCAGAAATGCTTTTCTTTATAGGTTTATCAGACTTTTTCAGTGAAGAAACAAACCAATCATATCTCGTTTGCAGCAGATTTTTTTTGTTCTGTTTTGGCGGATAAATATAAGGCAGTCCTCCTGCCAGTTCTCTTTCTTTGCTTTTTTCGGCGCCTATATTGTGAGCACAGCCGAGAATAATATTGTTATCTGTATTGTACAGTACAATGTTGCTGTGTTTTCCCATTAATTCAATTGACAGGCACTCTTCTATCCTGTCACCCAGTTCATTATAGTTTTCAAAGGTCAGTTCTATAATTCTTTCAAAATCCGGTTTGGTGATTTTTAAAATTTTTGCCCCTTCCATATGTTTTCTTAAAAGCATACAAAACATAGGCGGTTGTTTGGGAATTTCTATGTTCCTTCTTGCTTCATTTTCTTTGCTCATAAAGCAAATATGATAAAAGTCTGGGTTTATATTTATGTACAGCTTTTTTGATTCTGATTTGTTTCTCAGATGCAGTATTACTTCGCGTCGTGTAGGCTGTTGTATTTTCTGTACACGCGCATTTACAAAAAAATCTTTGTTTTCATTGTAAAAAGCTTCAAGAAGGAGCGAATCAATATGAAGCATCGTTTCGGCTGTCCCAATCAGTGTAGTTCTCAGATGATTTTAACTCAAATATTTTTATTTTGCTGCCCGTGCTTTTTAAAGTTACCTGTCCTATGTATTCGGCCGGTATTTTAACATCCAGCTGGTCGAGTGTATTTTGGGTAACAATTATATCCTTGTTGAATTCATTTCCGATATCGGAGATTCTGTCAATAACATCAACGGTATCACCCATGACTGTAAAATCCGAAACATTTGAAGAACCGATTTGTCCTATCAGTGCATCACCCGTATTTATTGCTATTTTTACATTTATAGAATATTTTTCTTCTGCTTTAAAGCTTTGTTCATCGTAATTGTCAAAATTTATATCTTTTAAATTTAAACTTGTATTAAACTCATCAATTTTTTGTTCTATTTCCAGTGCCGCACGAATGGCATTTTCACTGTCTTTTCTGGAGTGAATAGGGTATCCCCAGTATACAAGAACGGAATTGCCGACAAATCTGTTAATTGTTCCGTTGTATTTAAAGATAATTTTTTCTATTGCATTAAATACATTGTTGATAACCGAAACATATTTTTCAGGCGTCATATCTTTGGAAATTTGAATATTATTATATATATTGCACGACATCACAGTAACCTGCTGTACGGAGGATTTCAGATTAAGCCTGTGAGGTTTGTTTACAAGCTGTTTTAATACATTTTCTGAAACAAGATTACCGAATATGCATTCAATTTTCTTTTTCTTTTTGTATTCATGATGAACTTTTAAAACAAAAGATATTAAAAACAGAGAACAAATCCAGTATAAAGGCATTGCCATATCTATTATTATTCTGAATTTAGGATGGCAGAACAGTAATATACTAAACAGAATATAGACAAGAATTATCATTAATCCGTTTATAAAAGCCAGTGTCATATTTGTGGCAATAAGCATTACAACTATAACTGCAAGACAAAATGCACAGGTTATTATTGTTCCTTTGTACGGGGTAATTTTCTTTAGAAACGGTCTTTTGCATTTATTGGTAATATCGGAATCATTCAGATAATTGTCTATGATAGTTGCTTTTATCTGTGCATCTGTTAAATCTTTTGCAACAGGGGTATTGTGGGTTTCTGTTGCCGTATAAGTCTGGGTTACAATAACAATTTTGTCTTTAAAGAAACTGAGAGGATATTTTGTTTTGTCATATTCAAAATAATCAGTACCTCTTACCATGCTGAGGAGTATTGAATTTATGGGTATGTCTGTGTATGCATTACCGTGAGCGTGCCAGTTGATGTATACCTGCCCGTTATCATCAAGTCTTATTCTGTGTTTTCCGACTTTTAATATGTTGTTTTCAATAGGAATTTCTTCCGCCAATTTGCCGATTCCTTCTTTTTTCATCAGCGCAGCCAGTGCAAGAGAGGGGATATAATATTCTTTGTTCCCTTTTATTAATTTGTATACGGGCTGTGAAAATTTGACATTTTCTTCCCTGTTTTTGTAAGTAACAAGGTTTGTTACACCCATTGTTGTGCTGTTTGTAAATATATTCGGGATAGGAGTATGTGAGTAGTAAGCAATATTTTTATCCAGATTTTTGTTGTCAATATACATGTTTAATGTATTACTTGCCGGATTGTACGGATTTGCAAAATTATCCAGTATTTTGGCTGTATTAACGTTTTCCGTTTCACTGTAAGGAGTTCTGAGTGCTGTTGATAAAACGATATTGTCATAATATGCAAGAGTATTGGCAAGAATCATATCAGGAGAAGTATAGTTCCTTGACAAATCTTCGTAATTTGAAAAATTTAAATCAACAATAAGAACTCTCGGTTCCTGCTTTTCCAAAAAATTAATTACTTTGGCCCATACTTCTCTTGACCAGGGCCAGTGAGTGAGATTTAACTCAGACGAGTTTGCTGCTTCGTATTGAGACAAATCATTAACCGATATGATGATTATATCTTTATCTGCACCAGCAAATTTGTTTGAAAACAAACCTCCGTCCGTACTCAAACTGCTTCTTAAATCGATAAATTTGCTTTCAAAGTAGTTAAAAAAATCTTTGAAAAAATATGCAAACACAGATAATAAAATCAGCAGGATGACTGTTAACGTTATTTTTAATTTGTTAATATACTCAACTTTAAAATTCATAGGTGTATTATAATTAATATTTTTTTCTTGTGCAATGAAAAAATATTAGCGGATATTTCTCATAATTAGAAATTAACAATTTGCACCCCTGCTTGTTTATGCTAAAATTCTTGTATAGATAGTATTAAATTAGGGGTGGAGAATTGAGCCAGCAAAATTTATTTGAAGACGGAAAAATAGTTCCTGTAAATATAAGAGATGAAATGAAACGTTCTTACATTGACTATGCAATGTCAGTAATTGTAGGGCGTGCACTTCCTGATGTAAGAGACGGACTGAAACCTGTTCACAGACGTATTTTGTTTGCAATGAACGAACTCGGTATGACTCCGGACAAGCCCTTTAAGAAAAGTGCCAGAATCGTAGGTGAAGTTCTCGGTAAATATCACCCGCACGGTGATTTTGCTGTTTATGAATCATTGGTTCGTATGGCTCAGGATTTTTCTACCAGATATCAAACAATTGACGGGCATGGAAACTTTGGTTCTGTCGATGGCGACTCCGCAGCTGCTATGCGTTATACAGAAGCCAGAATGCACAAAATTACACAATCCATGCTTGCTGACATTGATTGTGAAACAGTTGATTTTACACCAAACTTTGACGGTTCTCTGCAAGAACCTGCTGTGTTGCCGGTAAGGCTGCCAATGCTTTTATTAAACGGTGTATCAGGTATTGCAGTTGGTATGGCTACTAATATTCCTCCTCATAACCTTTGTGAGGTAGTGGATGGAACAATCGCTTTAATTGACAACCCTGATATTACAGTTGAAGGTTTAATGGAACACATTAAAGGCCCTGATTTCCCGACTGCAGCGACTATTGTAGGGCTGCATGACATAAAACAGGCTTATACAACAGGAAGAGGCTCTATAAAAATGAGAGCTGTAGCCCAGTTTGAAGAAATTCCGGGCGGCGGCGGACGTCAGGGCAGAACGGCAATTATAGTTACAGAGCTTCCATATCAGGTAAACAAAGCTTTGTTGATTGAAAAAATTGCAGAACTCGTAAGAGACAAGAAAATTGACGGTATTTCTGACCTGAGAGATGAATCAGACCGTGAAGGTATGAGAATCGTTATTGAACTCAAACGTGATGCAAAACCGGAAGTTGTTAAAAACAATCTGTTTAAATATACACAGTTGTCAACTACTTTCGGCGTAAACATGGTTGCACTTGTAGGCAAACAACCTCGTTTAATGAACCTTTATGAAGTTTTGAATGAGTTTGTTGAACACAGGGTAGAAGTTGTCACAAGAAGGACAATATTCTTCCTGAAAAAAGCAAAAATCAGAGCTCATATATTAGCAGGTTTAATTATTGCTTTAGGCAGTCTGGATGAAGTAATTGAACTTATCAAAAAATCTAAAACAACAGATGAAGCAAGAGTCGGATTGATGAGCAGATTCGGTCTGGATGCTGATCAGGCTAATGCGATTCTTGAAATGCAATTGAGACGTTTAACAGGTTTGGAACAGGACAAAATCAAATCTGAATATGATGAACTCAAAAAGAAAATTGCTGAATATGAAGCTATTCTTGCAGACAGACAAAAAGTTTTAAACATTATTAAAGACGAATTAAGAGAAGACAAAGAAAAATACGGCGATGACAGAAGAACACAAATAGTTCCTGAAGCAGATGAGATGACAATCGAGGATTTAACACCGAATGTTCCTATGGCTGTATTTATCACCCGTCAGGGATATTTGAAAAGAATTTCCTTAGATACCTTTGAACGTCAAAACAGAGCTACACGCGGCAAAGGCGGCATAAAGACTAAAGAAGATGACGATGTAGAACACTTCTTTACTGCAATGATGCATGACAAGGTATTGTTCTTCTCTTCTAAAGGTACGGTATACAGCTTGAATGTATACGAATTTCCTGAAGGCGGCAGACAGGCAAAAGGTCTTCCGATTATTAACGTACTGCCGATTGAGCAGGATGAACAGATTACTGCAGTTGTGCCGGTCAGCGACTTTAAAACAGCATCAAATCTTATTATGCTTACACAAAAAGGATATATTAAGAGAATTTCTCTTGATAACTTCGAAAACATTAGAAAAAGCGGCATAATAGCTATAGGTCTTGAAGAAGGAGACACGCTATGCTGGGTAAAACAGGCACAGGACAATGATGAAGTTATCATAGGCACATCCTGCGGTATGGCAATAAGATTCCCGATTAATGACCTGAGACCTTTGGGAAGAAGTGCAAGAGGAGTTAACTCAATGAAGCTTCGTTCAGGCGATAAGCTTATAGGATGTGATATAGTCCCGAGAAGCTATGATGCAGATTTACTCGTTGTAACATCAGACGGTTTTGGTAAACGCTCTAAATTATCAGAATTCAGACCTCAAAACAGAGGAGGTATAGGGCTGATTGCAACAAAATTCAAATCTTCTTCATCCAGACTTGTTGCTTTAACAATTGTTGAGGAAAATGATGAAATCATGGTTGTAACACAAAACGGTGTTGTATCAAGAATAAAAGCAGACTGTATTTCACGTCAGGGCAGGCCGGCTACAGGTGTAAGAATCCAAAATCTCAGTGACGGAGATATGGTTTGTACAATTAACAAAATAGTTGACCCCGACACTGATGAAGATAAGTCTGATGAGTGCAATATCCCTGTTGACGGTGAGCCAGCAGAAGCAGAAACTTCTGTTCAGCAGAGTATGCTTGACAGCTTAACAAATAATGAAGAAAATAATGAGTAATATAAAAAAGAAAGGTTTTTAAGATGAAAAGAATTAATTTATTCAAAAAAGATTTAGAAGCTAAAAAAGCGGTAAAAATCATCGCCGGTATTGATAACTTTGATATAGACAGAGTAAGAAGTGTTGTAATAGCTGCTGACAGAGCTGGTGCTTCTGCAGTTGATGTTTCTGCAAACGAAGAAATTATCAAAATGGCTAAAGAAACAACTTCTCTTCCTGTTTTTGTATCTTCAATTGTTCCTGAGGATCTTGCAATGGCAGTAAAAGCAGGTGCTGATGCTATTGAAATCGGCAACTTTGACGCTCTGTATAAAAAAGGTATGAGAATGTCTGCTATGGAGATTCTTGATATTGTAAAAGAGACATTAGCATTAATTGGTAAATCAAATGTTTTTGTTTGTGTTACAGTTCCGGGGCATATTGATGTGGCATCACAAATTGCACTTGCAAAAGAATTGGAAGAATTGAATATTGATTTAATTCAAACAGAAGGTGCTGCTACAGTCGAAGCACAATCAGAAGGCGCAAGAGGTCTTTTAGAAACCGCTTCTGTTTCTATTGCAAATACAATTGAACTTGCAAGAAATGTTGAAATCCCTGTTATGACAGCTTCCGGACTTACAACAACTACTGTTCCTATGGCATTTGCTGCAGGAGCTTCTGCTGTTGGCGTAGGTTCTTGCGTAAATAAACTGAAATCAGAAATTGAAATGATTGCAGCAGCAACTGCAATTGTTGAATCTGTAAAAGGTGCAGAAACTACATCAGAAGTACTTGCATAGTATAAAAATAAGCATAAAAATACCGCCAATAAATGTTGGCGGTATTTTTGTTCTTAAAGAATATTTAAGCAGATTTCTTTAAGAATTCAGGATTAATAACTTTAAGCTTAGCCAGCAGATTCAGATACTGGTCAATAGGGCCGTCTTTAACAAGCCAGCCATGGTCAGCTTCGAGTGAGGCTTTGAGCATTTGCGCAAATTTAGGTTTATCTTCATAAATTTTTACCGCTTTTTCAAATATCTTTCCTAGATTCTCTCCGTTAATCTTCACTGCATCTATACTCGGGTCAAATCTGTGCTGGAATTTAACAAACAAAGCATTTATTTCGTCTGTAAGATTTGCTGTCAGGCCGCCTACTTCATTGGTAATAGGAATTGAACCGTTGAATTTTGCATTTTCTTTATGAACTAAACCAAAAGGCTCAAACCAGCTTGGCATCGGTGTAAAGTCTGCCATCATTTTACATCCGTCATATCTGCCGGGTTCTGAGAATAGTCCTGCTGCTACCATTCTTTTTGCTGCATCCGGATTTGTTTTTGCTACTTCACTTTTTGCATCAAGGAAATATTTCATATACTTAGGATCGGCACCTATCCCCTGTATATAGAAAACAGGATAGTTTGTACCTTTATAGTTTTTATAAAACTCAAGAATACCTCTTGCGTATATGTCTACGCCTTTCTGGTCTTCTATTCTTCCTGCCAGCGCAAATACCGGTGTGTCTACGGTTACTCCGCTAAGGTCAGTAAGCTCCGGCATGTACAATTTAAGCGGATTATCTTTTCCTGCAGATTTTTTTGCAAGTTCTATTTCTTTTACTACTTTATCTACAAGGTATACACCTTTGTTATGGTTATGCCAGTCAAGAATATTCGCATTTTGGGAATAAGGAATAATCGAATTTTCCGGTAAATGCAGATTGCGTTCCATTGCTTTGGCAGCCTTTTGAGACAATATATTATTTGATGTGTCACATCCGTTATTTATGCCTACAAGGGTTTTATCTGCATTTACTAATTTAGTATCAAGATTATTTTTTAACACAATACTTTTGATATAATCCAAATCTGCAAATTCAAACATTCTTGCTCTCATTTTGAATATATCGTGCAGAGTGCTGCCATACCCGCTATGCGTTGCTATTTCTTTACCATACTGTTCGGAAACAGGTACAAGAATATCAGAGTAGCTGGCCGCCATCATTTGCGGATTTATATCACGACCTGTCATCATTGCATTCCACAGATGCTGAGGCAATCCTTGCTTGCCATTTACTACCGCAATATCTGGCATAAATGCATTTTCTACAATTTTTGCAGCATGTTCACCAAACATAATATTGAACATTCTTTCCTGACTAAAATTGACGCTGCCTTTATATTCTACATTATGTAAAATAGTCATAATCGGCAAATTTTGCAGCTTATCTGCCTTTTGAGGATCCATTCCGTAATATTTTTTGACAGTAGAAAGTTGTCTTAAGATTGCTGATATAGGTCCTGTATGCCAGTCATTGCCGATTATTGCATCGGCGCCCAGTTTTATAAGCTCTTTTTCTGCTTTATTTGTTTTCGGATTAATTATGACATTACCATTATCGTCAACTTTATCCAACGCTTTTAATACAAATTCACTTTCATCTGAATGATATAATTGTTCCGTAAAAAATTTTGAAAAATAAGTCATTCTCTCAGTTTCACCTGATGATAATGTATCATTGCGATAAAGATTAAATTTTTCTCCATCATTGAGCTTTCTGGCAGAAAGATCGAATTTATTTGAATCATATAGAACTGTTCGATATTTTCCGAAAGCTTCAATCTCTTTTGTATCAGGATTCTTTGCTATTCTGACAAAATCAGTTTCATAAGCAATACCTTTTTCAAGAGCTTTTGTGACCTGTTCTCTGATTTCTTTAGTAAGTCTTGGTTCTAACGTATTATAGTCAACAGGTGCTTCCATCATATCCGTAATATACACATTTACTTTTTCTTGAATAATATTTTTTTCCGTGTGAATAGGTATGACCATTTCTTGTACTTTGTTTAAGGTCGCCAGAGTTTCTGTTTTTGTTTCTATAGGGCTGATAATTTTTCTTATATATTCATACTGACCTTCAAACTTTCCTGTTTCCGGTGATATTTTGGCAATTTTTTCATAATACTGATTTTGTGATACCTGACCGACATACATAGGTGTGTCAAGAATCATAGCACCTTTTTGATGTCCGTTTAAAACTGCAGCAAAATTAGAAGCAAGATCTTTTGGTATTACGGCCATTCCTCCGGCTTTGCTGAAAGGAACAAGCTCAGAGGTGGGCATTCTTACAACCGAATATTTGGGTGGTTTGTTGTTTCTTTCTACAAGACCCAAAATACGTTTTGTAGATTCAGTTCTTAAGAGATTTCTCATCTCTTCTTCTACTTTACCTGTTATCTCGCTTACTATTGTACCGAGATTCATTTCGAGTCCCATAATATTAACTTTTCGTGTCTGGAAAATTCCTGGGACTTCAAAATTCAATCCGGCCAATCCGTCGATTCTTGTATTCACAGTTCTTATTGAATTTTCTGTATTTTTGCATATATTCTCGGAAACCTGTGATATCTGTTTATTTACATCTGATTTTACACTGTTTATTTGATTTGATACATTTTCTGTTAGATTTTTAATTTTATCTTTTACTTCTTCTGTATTTTTTGTAAAGTTTGTTATTGCTTTTTTCAAATTACCATTTGCTTTAAAATTCTTGCGAAGTGCAATTCCTGCTATTCCTAAAGAGGCCAGTGCTATTACAGAACTTGCATAGGTATAAGTTTTTAGCATTTTTTCCTGTTTAATATCGTTATTTTGTTGAACCGTGGACGATTTGTTTGCAGCTGTCGACTGATTTGGAGAAAAGGTCATTGCTGTAAATTTACCGAAAGGTTCTCCTGAAAATGCAATTCTTTTGATAGCACACATAATTTTTTCCCTCTTTGTCTTAGTTATAAACACACCCGAAAAACTTATACGCATATTAACGTATAAATCTTTCTTTTATATAATCAGATGCCAAGCATCTGTAATATGCAGTAATAAAAACACACAGCCGAGTTTTACTCAAACCTTCAGTATTATAAAAAAACTATAACTTCATGTCAATAGATATTTTTATTAAATTTCGATAAAAACAAGGTATAGGATGTTCTTTTTGAGTGCTTTTGTAGGACGAAGTCAGCACAAAAAAAGAAATATTCTATACCTGCTTATAAAAATATTTTTTAAATGATAAATTTTTTATAACTTATAGTAACGATTTTATTTTCTCTTGGTCTGACTTCGAAAGTCGATTCCATTCTTGTTTTGTGTAAGGCAACGTCTTGCCTCTGGTTGTAGAACGGCTATCTGTCCCTGCATATCCGCCTGTAGAATCAGGGTCGTAAGAAATAAAATAATTGTTTTCTTTTAAAACTTTTTCTATTTCTGCCTCTGATTCATTTTTAAAAGGATAGTAAATATACGATGCATAAGAATCATAACCATCATAATTTCCATCAATGCTGCTGCCGCTCGGACAACCTTTGTAACTCCACTGCTCACTGCTTTCATCGATAGATTTAAATATACCTTTAAAGTTGCTTTTACTTCTATTTTGACTCATTAAATAATTGCGTTGAACGCCAATTGCAGAAATTTTCATATCATATACCTCCTGTGACCACTGGTATATTATATTATCCTTAATTTTAAATTACTATACAATATTAAAAATAATTTACATCATATGTGTAAGCTTTACTAATATTTATTTTTTTAAGAGAATAGAAATGTAAATCAGGATAGAAATCGAGGTGTATTATGAAAAAATCAGTTCACGATTTAGGCGACATTAAAGGAAAAAGAGCTCTTGTTCGTGTAGATGTAAATGTTCCTATGGACGAAAATAAAAATGTTACTGATGATACAAGAATCAGAGCTATTTTGCCTACAGTTCAATTTTTAAAAGATAAAGGTGCAAAGATTATTCTTATGGCTCACCTTGGCAGGCCAAAAGGAGAATGGAAAGCTGAAGAGTTTTCTTTGGAACCTGTTGCAAAATATTTGTCTAAAGTGCTCGGAGAAGATGTTCTGTTTGTAAAATCACCTGTTGGTGAAGGTGCAGATAAAGAACTTGAATCTTTAAAAGACGGTCAGGTTGCTTTGCTTGAAAATATCAGATTTTATAAAGCAGAAGAAGCAAAAGATGACGATATGACTTTTGCTAATGAACTTGCAAAACTCGGTGATTTCTATGTAAATGATGCATTCGGCGCTGCTCACAGAAACCATACATCAACTGCTAAACTTGCAAAAGTTTTAAAACCTGCTGTTTCCGGCTTATTGATGGAAAAAGAAATCAGATGTTTATCTCAGGCACTAGACAATCCGACCAGACCTTTCACTGCTGTAGTTGGCGGAGCTAAAGTTTCTTCTAAAATTGGGGTTTTGGAAAACCTGCTTGATAAAGTTGATAATATGATTATAGGCGGCGGTATGGCTTATACATTTGTAAAAGCTAACGGTGGCAAAATCGGCAATTCAATTTGTGAAGATGATCAGCTTGATGTAGCAAAAGCTATTGAAAAGAAAGCTGCCGACAAAGGTGTAAAACTTGTTATGGCTACAGATGTCCTTGTTACTGATGATTTTTCAGGCAACGGTACAAATAAAATTGTTAATGTTAATGAAATACCTGACGGTTTTGAAGGTGTTGATGCAGGTCCTGAAACTCAAAAAGCGTTTGCTGATGTAATTAAAGCCTCAAAAACTATTTTGATGAACGGTCCTGTAGGTGCATTTGAAAATCCTGCATTTGCAGAAGGTACAAAAGCTGTTTTAAAAGCGATTGTAGAAGCAACCAAAAATGGTGCAGTTTCTGTAATTGGCGGTGGTGATTCAGTTTCAGCTGCAAAGAAATTCTGCAATGCTGAAGACTTTACTCACGTATCAACAGGCGGAGGTGCTTCTTTAGAATTTATCGAAGGTAAAGTACTTCCTGGAGTAGATGCTTTGGACAATAAGTAATAAGCTGTAATAATTTTACTTATATATACAAAATGACCGTCTGAAAAATAAGGCGGTTTTTTTGTATGTTTTGCTTTTATAATTATTCAGCAAGTTCTTCCAGTGCTGCTATTTTCATTATGTCAGGTTTTGCCTTTTGTCCTGTCCAAATTTCAAAAGCTTTTGCTCCCTGATAAACCAGCATATCAAGCCCCGTAATTGTTTTGTAACCGTTTCTGTTTGCAAGTTTTATAAATTCTGTTTTCAAAGGATTGTATACAATGTCATAAACAGCTGCGCCTTCAGGCAGGGTTTTTATTATATCTTCATCAACAGGGCTTATACCTGGAGCCTTGCCTTTCATTCCTATGGGCGTTGAGTTTACAAGCATTTTTGAATCTGACAAATCTCTCAGGTTTTGCATTTGCTTAAGATTGAATGTTATATCAGAAAAACTTTCCCTTAAAAAATTCACCATATTGCTTGCATTAATTATATTTCTTGCATAAAAATCTATCTGAGATACACCAATGTCACAAAGAGCAATCGATGCCGCTCTTGAAGCGCCTCCTGTGCCCAGTATAGAAACTTTTTGTCCTTTTAACTCTTTCTGAAACTCAGGTGTTATTGCCTTTTGAAAACCGTATATATCGGTATTGTATCCGTACAAGGTTTTATCAGGCATGATTTTTACTGTATTGGCGCATCCTGCAAGATCTGCAAGTTTGTCACATCCGTCTAAGAAAAGCGTAATAGGCACTTTATGCGGGATTGTTACATTAAAACCCATATATCCCTGTGATTTTAATTGTTTTATCCTTGTAACAAGATTTTCGCTCTCTGTGTCTAAAAGTTCATAAGTGCCTTCGATACCAAGGTCTTCCAACATTGCATTGTGCATAACAGCAGACAATGACTGTGTCAGAGGATGTCCAATAAGTGCAAATTTAATCATTAGAGCCTTCTTCCTGTTCTAATGGCTTTGAAAAAGAACATTCATTGTTGGAACAAACAAGCTTTGATTCTTTTTTTGTAATCTTTTTAACAAGATAAGCACCGCAATCAGGGCATTTTTCTTTTACAGGTTCATTCCAGGAAACAAAATCACAATCAGGATATTTGCTGCAGCCGTAGAATATTTTCCCGTATTTCGATTTTCTCTGGATTATTTCGCCTTTGCCGCATTTTGGACATGTAACTCCTGTTGAAACAACAAGACGTTTGCGGTGTTTGCATTCATCATTTGTGCATTGCAAATATCTGCCGTATGGACCTGTTTTTATAATCATTTCAGCGCCGCATTTTTCGCATTTTTCATCACTTTTTTCTTCAACCGGTGCTGCGGTGCCGTCTTTATTTAAAGGCATCATTGTTTTACATTCGGGATATCCTGAACAGCCCAGAAACTGCGTTCCGAAACGGCTTGTTCTTACTATCATTTTTTTACCGCAATTAGGACAAACAATGTCAGATTCAATTAAAACTTTTGGCATGTTCTGTTTTGCAGAATTTACAGTATCATTAAACGGTGTATAAAATTCTTTTAAAACGTCTGTCCATACAGCTTTTTCTTCTGCAATGTCATCAAGCTTTGTTTCCATCTGGGCAGTGAATTGATAATTCATTATATCCGTAAAGTATTTAACAAGCTCTCTGCTCAAGGTTCTGCCAAGTATCGTAGGAGCAAGAGCTTTGTCAAGTTTTTCGACATAACCTTTTTGTTGAATTTTTGAGATAATCGGAGCATAAGTAGACGGTCTGCCGATTCCGTATTCTTCAAGCGCTTTTACAAGCGAAGCTTCCGTATATCTCGGAGGAGGCTGTGTAAAGTGCTGCTTTGGATTAATTTTTTGCAGTTTTATTTCATCACCCTGCTCAAGATCCGGAATTTTGCTGGAATCAGGCTCATCCTCATTTTCATTATAAACTTTTAAAAATCCGTCAAAGACAACTTTGCTTGTACCTGTTTTAAACAAATAATCTCCGGCCGTAATATCAACGGAGGTGTTTTTTACTTTTGCATTTTCCATCTGAGACGCAATAAACCTTGCCCAGATGAGTTTGTATAAACGATACTGTTCTGATGTCAGATACTGCTTTATGCTGTCGGGCGTTCTTTCTATGTACGAAGGTCTGATTGCTTCGTGTGCATCCTGTACGTTTTTTCCGCCTTTTACATAATTGTTTGGAGTTTTCGGGTAATAATTATCTCCAAAATTCTGCGTAATATAGTCTTTTGCTGCAGTCTGTGCATCGTCAGAGATTCTGACAGAGTCTGTTCTCATATAAGTAATTAAACCGACAGGTTCACCGCCTATTTCAATACCTTCATACAGCTTTTGTGCTATCTGCATGGTCTTGGAAACGCCGTAGCCGAGTTTGCTGCTGGCTTCTCTTTGCAGAGTTGAAGTTATAAACGGAGCCGCCGGCTTTCTCTGGGTGTCTCTGAACGTTACTTTTGAGACTTCATATTTCAGCCCTTTTTTATTTAGTTCGGAAACAATTTTGTCGGCTTCTTCTTTATTCTTTATTTCAATTTTTTTATCTTTATATTTTGTAAGCTCTGCGCTGAAAGGAAGTTTGCCTTTTAATAAATCCGCAGTAATTGACCAGTATTCGACAGGTTTAAACGCATCAATTTCATCTTCTCTTTCACATATCATGCGAAGCGCAACACTCTGCACTCTGCCGGCCGAGAGTCTGTAGTTTCTCATTTTTTCCCACAATACAGGGCTGATTTTATAGCCTACAAGTCTATCAAGAATTTGTCTTGTTTGCTGCGCTTTTACCCGCTCCATATCAATTTGTCTGGGGTGCTCTACCGCATTTTTTATTGCTTTTGGAGTAATTTCGTTAAATTCAATTCTGTTTATTTTGTTATCGGGTACATCAAGAACCTGTCTTACATGCCATGCAATTGCTTCTCCTTCACGGTCAGGATCGGATGCAAGATATATTTTATCCGATTTTTTTGCAAGTTCATTCAGCTTTTTTACAACAACTTTTTTTTCAGGTATGACAATAAATGACGGTTCAAAATTGTTTGCAACATCAAAACCCAGTACTTTGGGAGGAAAATCTCTGATGTGCCCGTAACTTGCTTCAATCTGATAGGAATCTCCAAGAATCTTTTTTATGGTTTTAGATTTTGCCGGAGACTCTACTATAACAAGCGCCTTTTGCCCTTTTTTAGACTTTTGCGCTGTTTGAGATTTTTCTTTTTCGGATTTAGTTTTTGCTGCCTTTGTTTCTTTTGTTTCAGGCGCTTCTTTAGTTTTTGTTCTTGCCATAACCTTAACTTAAATAATTACAATAGATAAGCCTAGATATAATAACATTGAGAAAATTTTTACGCAAATTTTTTCGAATTTGGTATAAAAAGAGGATTTTTTTTATAAAAGTTAAACTTCTTAATTTTTTCTCCGATGTCTTTAAAGACATGAGACTGAGGTAGGCATGATAGAGCAACACAAAATGGACAACGTTGGAGATATAGAAAATATTGAAGATATAAAGAGCAGAAAAGAAGCTGCTATTAAAACGCTTGAAAAAGCAAGGGTATATCATGAAAAGTACTTGCTGAGAAGCAATAATTCAGATTTGGAAAATGCTGTTAATTATTATATCCAGGCAATAAAACAGAATCCGGAAATGCCTGAAACATACTACCGTCTTGCATGTCTTATGTTTGAAAACGGACAAATTTCACTTGATTCTGCAATAGAACAGTGTAAAGTTGCTGTAAACATCGATCCTAAAAACACTAATGCTCATTTGTATACTGGTTATTTTTTAAAGCTTGCTAGGGATTTTGATGCAGCTGAAAAGGAATTTAAAAGCGCAATAAAGATTAATCCTCTTAATGCTGCTCGTCCGAGAATTATTCTTGCGTCCATGCTTTATGAAAAAATCAATAAAGTAAAGCCGACATTTACTGATTTTCTAAGAATGGTCTATTATGCCTGCTCGGGATGTCTTTCTTTTTTGTGGGATTTTGCCTCTTTGAAAATGATGTATAAAAATATTTCTGATGATGCGATGGTGTTCATGTATAAAACCTATGGCAATTTTCTCGAAAAAATTAAAGATAGTACAGGTGCAGTTGCCGCGTATGATGTGGCTGCAGAAACTACCGGACGTGATGAATATTTTTATAACAAAATAGGCGATATTTGTATTAAAGAGCATGCTCCTGAGGTTGCTCTTGAAGCTTATAAAAAAGTTCTGCAATCAAGCCCGTATGACAGGACTGCGCTCATAAAGCTTGCAACATTAATACAAACGCATTTCCCTGATAATCAGGATGATGCTATTGATTGTTATACAAAACTTCTGGAGATTGAGCCGGATAATGACAAAGTTTACTATGAACTCGGACATTTATACCTTCAAAAAAATGAGAGTCTGCCGGCTGTGAATGCTTTTTCTATGGCATTAGAAAAGGACGAAGAAAATCCCTTTTATCACAACAGCATGGCTTTTGCTCTTGTTCAGCTGGAGCAGTATGATGATGCAATAGAACATTATCAAAAAGCAATTAATATAAATCCTGATCCATACTGGACATCTATTGTCTGTCAGGCATTGGGCTCAGTTTATATGGAAATAAAAAATAATCCTGAAGCAGCAATTGTTTTGTATCAGACAGCAGCAGTTCTTAATCCTGAATCCGAAGAAAGCCAGATTGCTATTGGAGATACTTATTTTTCTGTCGAAGATTATGATAATGCAATAAAAGCTTATTGTGATGCTATAAAAATTAATCCTGAAAATGCAAAAGCTTATTGTAAATGCGGCATGGCTCTGTGGGAAAAAGATTATACAGAAGAAGCCATTGTTGCTTACAACAAAGCCATTAATCTCAACCCCGAGTATGCAATAGCATATAATAATCTTGGTGTAATATATCTTGATGATATAGGAAATACAAGAGAAGCAATAGAGCTTTTTGAAAAGGCTGTTTTATCAAACAGTAATTATGCTCTTGCTTATTTTAATCTGGGAAGAGCTTATGCTATTCTGGGTGAGAACACAAGAGCTGCAAAGTATTTTCAGCAGTCTTTGGATTTAAATTCTTTAACAAATGAACTTGATGAAGAAGATATCCTTTACAGATTACACAAACTTTTTGAAGTTTAGTTTGTTACAATCTTAACAGTTTTGTCTTTTTGAAAAAATTTTTATAAACTTTTACTATGGATAGTTTGAGTAAAAGTTTTAATGATCTTTGTGAAGTTTCAAAAATCAGATTTTTTGTTGCTTCTGATTTGAAAAAGTCAAATCTTCGTGACCTGTACGATACATACTGGCTGGAGATGGAAAATCGTTTTCTCGATGCATCAGAAAGAGTCAAAGAAAATTTGTTTGAAAAATTTTTGATAGATTATCTGACTATTCAAAGAAACGCTGTAATTCCTCAAAAAGACAGTTTATTTACAGAGTTTATTGATTTTTATAAGAATATATCTAAGTTTCAGCAAAAAGAAATTATTATTAAGAATATTTTTCGTTATTCTGTTTACTATTTGAGAATTTATTTTGCGGATTTAAAAGATGATGAAATAAGAAAAAAGATTAAATTAATAAACGCTCTTCAGGCTTATGACTCTTATCCGTTTTTAATGGAAGTATTTGAAGATTACGAGTTTGCACATATAAACAGAAGCATGCTTCTTGAAATTTTAGATACGGTGCTGCACTTTATAGATGAGAGAAATTCTAAGAAGCCTTCTCAAATTGCGTTAACATTTGCAGGTCTGAGCAATGAAATTAATAAAATGCTTATTCTGAAAGATTATACGCCTAAATTCGTTATTGATGAGGAGGAAATTTCTAATAAGTATGAAACAATAAACTCTATTACTGCTGTGTAATCGCAAATTAGTCTTTTTTTCCGTGTCTGCGGTAAGTCCCTTTAGCGATTTCAATCTGCGGTTTGTGTTTTTCCTTTTCTTCATATTCCTGCAGGCGTTTGATTCGTGAAGCTTTAGCTTTTTGTATATCAAGTTTTTTTGTATCTATAAAAATACAGCCTTCAGATTCAAGACCAATAGGCGTTTTTATATCATTCGGCCAGGTATCATAGTCTGCAAGTATGCCGTTATTTATATATTCGATAATTTCATCAATCTGCTTTTGCGTATTTTCAGGCATTTGCGGGTTTTTGTGTATTATATCAAAGTAACTTTCCGTATTCCTTTTATGATTGCATTTGCCGCACAGGCTCAGATAATTTTTTTTGTTGCTCTGTCCTTCATCACCTTTTCTGTGTTCGGGTTTTACGTGGTCATTAGTGTTGCGAAGCCTCTCTATTAATATTTTAGGAATAGCGTTTTCATTCTTTCTTGCATATTTGACCATAAAAGCATTCACATCGTTTTTTGAATCAGGCAGTTTATCAAGCTTTTTCATTATCAAGTCAGAGACTGCTTTATCCTGTTTTGTTGCATTATTTATATCAGTAAAGGCATTTTCAAATTTTTCTATAACCCTTGTCCGTTTATGAATAATATCTGTACTTTCCGTATTAAAAATTTTGAAAGATTGCATTAATGCAGATTCGGCTTTTTGTGAATATTCGGGACTAAGCTGCTGAATAAGCGGTGTTACCTTTTTTAGTCTTGAATTTTGTTTGTTTTGCAGCTTTTTCAAATAATGTTCTTTGACTTCAGGTTTGTTTAAAATACAGTGAATAGTCTCTGTCGGATACAGTTTAGACAATATTTTTAAATTTTGGAAAATAATTGATTCGGTTTGTTGAAAATCCGGATTTAATTTTTCTATTTCATCAACAATATATTGAGATGAATGGCTCACTCTTTTACATCTGCTTTTTAGTTCATCCAGAGCAGCTATTATACTGTGGTCAGCTTTTTTTATATAATCCTGTACTTTTGGGGTATTCAAAAGTTCTTCTATATTCAAATTCGGATTTTGTGCGGCTTCTTTTTTTATAAAATTGTATGCTTTTTGCATATTTTCCGGCTGGTCTTTTATTTGAAAATTTTGCTCATAAGTTATTCTTTTAAGAGCGGTGTTTGCAGGTAAATAGATTTTTGTGTTTATAAATTCATTTACAGCACTGTTTTTCAGCATTAATTTTCCGCAGCAAGCGCAATGCAAATCGAGTTCTCTGGTATCGTAAATAAAAGGAGTGTTTTCTTTTTTATTTTGTTTTTTAAATGATACTGTATCAACTTTATTTGTTGATATAAAACTGTAATTAGCCGTATTTGTATGCGAAATAGCTTTTGTGTATAGATTTGTGTATGTTAATGTTTTTATTCTCATAATGATTTAATAGTTGTGATAAAAATTTTTTGTTATTTTGTACAAATTTTTGTACAAAAAAGGATGCCAGATGAGCATCCTTTTTTATTTTAATATTATGATATATCCCATCTTCCGCAGGTGCCGCCCCATCTTGCGATGATGTTGCCTTTGATATCTTTAATATCTTTGGGGTGTACTTGTGGCATTTCACCTTCAACAATGGTAATAACTTCACAATTGTTTGAGCAGCCGGTGCATTGATTTGTAATAGAGTTAAAATGCATATTACCGACTTCCCAGCCTTTAAATTTAGTGGGGTTTTCTGTATATTGATGATTTTCCATTGCAAGTAATGCTGCACCTATTGCACCCATTGTCTGGTGATTTTCCGGTACTACTACTTTTGTTTCAAGCGCTTCTTCAAAAGCTTTAACCATACCGGAGTTTGTCGCAACACCACCCTGGAAAGATACTGTCGGCAGCAGCTCCTTGCCGAGGGCAAGGTTGCTAAGATAGTTTCTTACAAGTGCCTGACAAAGACCGTATAAAAGGTCTTCGACAGGATAACCGAGCTGCTGTTTATGTATAAGGTCACTCTCTGCAAAAACTCCGCATCTGCCTGCAATTCTGGCGGGATTTGTTGATTTTAGAGCCGTCTCTCCAAATTGTTCGATAGGAACATTCAGCCTGTTAGCCTGCTGGTCAAGAAAGCTTCCGGTACCTGCCGCACATACGGTATTCATCGCAAAATCAGTAACTATGCCGTCTCTTAATATAATAATTTTGCTGTCCTGTCCGCCTATTTCAAGAATAGTCTGAACACCCGGAACATAGGTGCTTGCCGCAACTGCGTGAGCAGTAATTTCGTTTTTTATAACATCAGCACCGACAAGTGCACCTGCAAGATTTCTTCCACTGCCTGTTGTACCAACACCCTGAATATTATATTCACACAAGGCTTTTTTTAAGAGTTCTCTCATACCCTCTTGAACTGCCAGAACAGGTTTACCTGCAGTTCTTAACATATAGCTGTCAACATATTTGCCTGATTCATCAACCAGTGCAAGTTTTGTTGTTACTGAACCTACATCAATCCCTAAATATACATTTAATGACATATTAACCTCACTCTTTTCTTTTTATAGTAAATAAAACACACAGTAAGTTCAAACTTTATTTTTATTAATATTGGCTCTATAATAGTTTTATTGTTTCTGTGCAGTTAATACAAAAGAGGAGTCTTATGGATTTTTCAAAAGGTGTTTTATTTGATCCGGGGTATTCAAAGTATACGCTTCCTTTTTCATCAAATATAGATGCAGCATACAATATGTTGTTTACGATAAAATCTCCTCATCAGAGAAAATTTAAATTCCAGATGCTCTATCCTCAGCTTTTAAAGCTTCTGGAGCATACCGTTTCTTTTTATCTCGGGTGTTTGTTATGGGCGTCTTTTATTTCAAATAATTTTGCAGATAATCCGAAAGGTATTCTGGAAAATTCTTATATCGGAAAAACTGTAAAAGAAGATGAAATGCTTTTTGAAGTTAATTATGCAATCAGTTATATAGAGAAGCTTAAAAAAGATTGCAAATATTATCTCGGTAAAAATTGCAATATCCCTGAAAATTGGTCAAAAGTATTGTCTGTTTATAAGGATTTTTTGACTTTAAATGAATTTTTGATAAATGCAAAAACAACTGCAGACTTAAAATTGCCGTCAAGCTTGATAAAACCTTCTCAGGAAGATTTAAATGCCATTCTGGCTATAATAGAGTCTGTTGTGTCTTCTGGAAATTTGCCGGAGTTGTTTAACGCTCAAAAATTTATTTTGTAATCATAATATTAGGGATTTATATATTGTTCGAGAAAAATTCTTTCACGTCATTTCATTCTTTATCTGAATTTTCTCTGGAAAAATTTTACATAACAAATATTTAATTATTTTATTTTATTTAGAATTTTATTGAAGTCAAAGACGCACTCTAAAGATTTATTTTGTATAGATTTAGGCTGTAATAGTTCTAATTTTTTAAATATTGATTCTAAATTTTCCTGTTCACATAACTCTGAACAAGGCAAATCAAACCTTTCGGCTAGTTTTTTAACTTTAGCATCATAGCTTAGAGCGAGTGTTGGTATACCGTATTTTAAAGCAAGAAGACAGGCATGGTATCTCATCCCTATCAGAAAATCCAGATTTGAAAATGACTCAATAGTTTCATCTATGCTCATTGCATTTATTAGCTCGGTCTTTATATCAGGCTTTAGCAGCTTTAACTGAGCTTCAAAATGTTTGCATATATCTAAATCAAGAGTATCTTGAAATGAATATATATAAATTTCTTTATCAGAAAAATGTTCAACAACCTTATTTGCCAGATTAAACAAAAATTTTTGCGATAACCCTTTCCAGCTTCTCAGCTGTATACCTATTCGCCCAAGAGGATTATATTGCGTTGTTTCAATATTCCACACAGGGTCTGATACAAGCTCTGGATTAAGTTTCCAGCTTCTTAACAAAAAAAGACTTTTTTCGTCACGCACGGTTATATATTTACATTTTTTTAACGCAAATTGTGTCAGTACTCTTCCAAAAATATTTTTTATCGGACCTATACCCTGCGCAAATATAATTACATCTTTTTTAAAAAATTCAGCACATAAAATTACAAAGATATAATATATAAGACTCTTTAAACTGGTTGAATCCTGTAAAAGGCTGCCTCCTCCGCTTATTAGCGTATCACAATTTTTGAGAGTTTTTATTATTGACTTTATATTAAATGTATAAACAGAATTTACTCCAAGATTAAGACCTGTTTTTTGTGGGTTTTTAGAAAATACTGTTATATAAAAATTATTTTTTTTTAATTCTTTTGTTAGAACATTTAAAATTGCTTCATCACCAAAATTGTCAAATCCATAATAACCGGAAACTGCAATATGTTTTGATTTACCAGACATAATTAATAATACCTGCTATTGACCGTAGTATGATGCATATACCTGCTCTTTATACGGAGTAGACTTGATTGCACCCATCCCTCTACACTGTATTGCTGCATCTATTGCTGCAAGTTTTGCTGCTTCGAATGCAGTCATACCGGAATTTAATCCGTGTAAAAACGCTCCATTAAAGGCGTCTCCTGAGCCTGTTGAATCAACAATTTCTTCTGTCTGGAACTTAACAAAAGTTATATCGCCTTCAAAACCGACAAAATAGCCTTTATCTTTAGCTGATTTTACAACAACTATCTTTATGCCTTTATCCCACAGGTATTTTATGCATTTGTCGGGTGAGTCTATTTCAAAAAGTTTTATACAATCATGTTCCAGACTCAAAAATATAATACCTATGTAGTCAGAAATTTCATCAAACGCATCTTTTGCGTCCTGTATGCTCCAGAGTCTACAATCAAAATTTGGGTCATATGCGGTTGTCATATTATTGTCAAAAGCAATAAGAAATGCTTTTTTTACAGCTTCTTTAGCACTAAGAGAAAGTGACTGGGTAACACCTGTTGCATAAATAATATCCGCATTGAGTATATACTCTTTTGAAATGTCGTCAATTGATAGTTTTGTAGCAGCAGTTTTTTTTCTGTAATAAACAAACTCTTTTTCTTCGTTTTCCGGATGTCCTATAAAATATACACCATTGAATCCATCAATCAGTTTTACCTGTGATATGTCCAGCCCCTCTGACTGCCACGCATCCATAAGATATTCCCTGAATGGATCATTTGCAACACGGGAAATATATCCTGTCTTTGAGCCTAATCTCTGCGCTGCTACAGCAGTAGATAGAGTATCCCCTCCATAATATTTATCCAGTGTTTGTGAATAAGCAAGACTAGTCGGACTGGATAGTTCAATGAGACTTTCACCTATTGTTATAATATCTAATTTTTCGCCCATAATATTATCCCTAGAAATGACAATATCATAAGCTGTGTAATAGGGCAAATTTTAATGTTAAGAAATATTAAGATAGTATATACTAAAATAGCAATTTTTTGCAAAGTATATACTTTATATATATACAAGGACAAGATTGAGAGAACGAAAATGAGCGGTAACAGTTTACAACAATATAGAGATGGCGTAATTTGTTCGAATACCAACAAAGGCTGGCCCCAAGTAAATCAGTCAACTGATAACACAGGTAATCCAAACAGAATGTATTCGACAAATGTTGGTACTATTCTTAACGGACAAAACACACCGACTATAAACTGGAACAGTCCTACAGTTCCCGATAGAATTCTTGCTACTAATGGACTTTATTCACCTGTATCGTCTTCAAGCTCTTCATCAGGCAAAAACGGCTGGGCGATTGCTGGCATGGTTTTGGGCGGTGTAGGCGCTTTAGGCAGCATTGCACTTCCATTAATTTCTTTATTTAAATCAAAGAATGAAAATGCACAAAATGCTGGCTTTTCTAAATCAGAAAGAAAAGAAATATCAAGGAATACACAAGATTCCGAAGATTCAATGACCGCACTGAATTCTTGTATAAGTACAGCAAGTAGTGTTGATGAAAATACGTCACAGGATACTCTTTTGAATATTAATAACAATTTAACAAATGCAATTAATACTGCTGAAGCCCAAAAAAGTGCTGCATTAAGAAATGCAGAAACAGCAAAAGCTACAAAAAATACAAAGACACAGGCATTGCAAAGTGAACAGTCTGTTATGGACGGATTACTTAACCAAAAAGCCAGTATATCAGCTCAAATAGATAATTTGGAAAAACAAGATACATCAAATATGACTGATGAACAAAAAGCTGAATTAAAACAAAAAATTTCTGATTTGAAAAAGCAGTTAAAAGATGTAGAAGATAATATTGATAAAAGCCAGAAAAAAATTGATGACTTGCAGGCAGCTATTGATGTACAAGACGAAATTATAAATCAAAATACACAAACAGCAAGTGCAATTGAGGCCAGATTAAAATCAGCAAGAACAGCTGCTGCTAAAGTAGATAATATGATTAACAATAAAGATAATTAATAAAATTTTATAACAAATTGCAACATTCAATTACAAATAATTGTATTTGATAGATATTTCATATATCCTTTTATTATAGACCTTCGGGGGCAGTTTTATTTTAACGGGTTAAAGGATATGGAACTAAATACCAGATACATTATAGATTTGACACATGCAAATACACCTGCTGATGTCGTTTTTGAACTCAGCAATATCATAGAAAAGCCGGAAGCAGCAAATAAAAGAATATGGCTGAAACTGGGAGATATCACTCTAAACCAGTCTCAGCTTTTAAGTATTAATTCTCTTATAAGCAGTATAAATTCTACTCTGTCACTGATTGAATCAGAATCACAACAAACAGAGCTTGCTGCAGCAACTCTTGGTATTAGTACAAAAGATGTTGAAGAAGAACTTCAGGAAGAATTATCTGCACTTGAGCCGGAGGGTCCTGCAGATGAACCGTCGGAACAGTATATTCCGATGATAGATCATATTGAAGAAAGTGCTGAAAACAAATCAAATGATGATTCACATAATAGTAGTTTAGAAATTCAATCTGCAGCGGACGAACCTGAAAAAGCCGAAACTGCTGAAGAAGGAGATAAAGAGATTTCTTCTTTTTCTCTTACAGGTATTTTAGAAGATAAGGAGAAAAAAATAACAGAAAACACATCTGAAAACAAAAATGAAACTTTTTCTTCTTTGGTCGAAGAAGCTAATTCCGAGGCTGATACTAAATTAGAAAATACAAATGAAGATAACGAATCAAAATCTGAACTGCACAATGATTTTATCACACCTGCTGCTGAACCTATGTCAGAAGAAAAAGAAGAAGAAATACAGGAACAGCTTGATAGTATCTTTGATTCAGAAGCAAAGCTTGAGAATATATTAAGTGAAGAAAAAGAGCTTTCTGATATGAAGAACTGGCCTATGACAAAAGAAGCCGATGACTTCTTTGAAATACCGGATGAAGAAATGACGGATGAAGATTATGAAATTCTGCAAATGAACACACAGTATCATAAACAAACTGTTCGTTCTGGTCAGGTTATAAAGTCAAACGGAAATGTTGTTATTATAGGTGATTGCCACCCCGGATGCGAAATCCATGCGGCAGGCGATATTACCGTATGGGGTATTTTAGGAGGTATTGCACATGCAGGATGTAAAGGCAATACAAAGGCAAGAATCAGAGCGTTGACCCTTAATGCTATTCAGTTAAGAATTGCGGATTCTTACGCAAGAAGGCCGGATCATATAAAAAACATTTATGTTGAAAAATCAAATTCATTCACGCCGGAGGAAGCAAGAAACATAAACGGCAGTATTGTAATTTTGAAGATTAATGATAAGTAGGGATAAGATAAAGGAGCACATAAGAGATGACAGGTAGAGTAATAGTAATTACTTCCGGCAAAGGCGGTGTAGGTAAAACTACTACCTCTGCCAATATAGGTACTGCGCTTGCAAAAAGCGGTTCCAGTGTAGTACTGGTAGATACTGATATAGGGCTCAGAAATTTGGATTTGCTTCTGGGGTTAGAAAACCGTATCGTATATACACTTGTTGATGTAGTTGAAGAACGCTGCAAGCTTAAACAGGCACTTGTAAAAGACAAAAAGAATCCTAACCTCTGCCTGCTTGCTGCTGCACAGACAAGAGATAAATCCGCAGTAAGTGCTCAACAGCTGAAATCTATCTGTGAGCAGCTGCAAGAAGATTTTGACTTTGTACTCGTTGACTGCCCTGCAGGTATTGAAGAAGGTTTTAAAACAGCTATATCCGGTGCAACAGAAGCAATTGTCGTTACGACTCCTGAAATGTCTGCAGTAAGAGATGCAGATAGAATTATTGGACTTCTGGAAGCAAAAGAAGAGATAAAATCTTACAAACTTCTTATAAACAGGGTGCGTCCGAATATGATTCAATCAAATGATATGATGAGTGTAGAGGATGTATGTGATATTTTATCGAGTGATTTAATCGGTGTGATTCCTGAAGATACAGGTATTATTACTTCTACAAACAGAGGTGAACCGATTGTAAATGTAGAGGATTCACCTGCCGGTCAGGCTTATATTAATGTAGCCAGAAGAATCAAAGGCGAAGATGTTCCTTTTATGGATATAAATCAGCCTACAGGTTTTGCTGCAATCCTTGATAAGATAAAAAAATTCTTTGGTATAAAAGCCAAACCGGACAATGAATAGGAAGGAGGCAGGACAATGAGTGAAAATATTTTCAGCAATTTATACAACAGAGTCTTGAGCTTCTTTCAAAAAGACAGAATGCAAGATGAGGAATCTTCTAAAGATACTGCAACAAACAGATTAAAGCTTGTTTTGATGCAGGACAGATCTAATCTTGACGGTGCTACAATGCAAAAAATGAGAGAACAGTTGATTACTGTTATTTCAAAATATATTGAAATTGATCAGGAGGCTCTTGATTTGAATCTGGAAGCAGACGGAGATGAAATTGCTCTTATGCTCAATATCCCTGTTATTAGAGCCAGAACTAAAGAAGAAATTGAAGAGATTGAAGCTAAAGAACAGGAAGCACTCAAAGCATTAAAAGAAAACTCTGATGACTCAGATTCTGACAAAACCGAAGATGAAGCAGAAGAATCGAATAACACAGAAGCTGACGAAAATGATTCATCTGAATCTGATGATAAGCAAAATATAGACGACTCAGATGAAACGCTAAATTCTCAGGATGAAAATACGCCAGATTTAAATGAAGACGAATCACAACCTGATGAACACAGCGAAGAATCAGAAACGGATTCAGGAGAAAATAAAGAGCAAAAAGCTAAAAAATCAAAAAAAGACCAAAATAACTAAAAATTTGGTATAATATTTTTTGTTACCAAATACAGGATTATATTTGTGTCATACGATGATAATAGTGAATCAAGAATAAGAAGAGCCGTACCGAAGAATATAAGCTACGGCTCTTCTTCAAATATAGAATTTGGATATGATACGGAAAAATTAAAGAAAGAAAACAGATATCGTGTTAAAGGCCAGGCTTTTCCAACAAGAATCAACAGCTTTAACTGGGCAGCATGTATAGTGACTCCTATATGGGGGTTATTTAATAATACACCTATTGCTTGTCTGGCATTTATACTTCCGTTTATTCCATATGTAGGATGGCTTTTGTCAATTTTATTTTCTTTGTACTGCGGTGTAAAAGGTAATGAATGGGCGTGGGAAAATAAAGAGTGGGAGAGTATAAATCAATTTCATGCTGTTCAGCGAAAATGGGCATTTTGGGCGCTGGCGATAGAAACAGGCATAATAATTGCCCTTGTTAGTGCAGGAAGTTATATTTTTAAATATTTAACACAATATATAATGGCTTTTTGATATTAATACTGTCTGAGGCGGTCTCGTTTGTACCCGTGTGCATCCTGATGCATGCGGATTTATAATTTTTATACTGCACGCAAAAGCTTCGCTTTTGACTTAGCCCTCTCATAAAAGCAACATTTAGTTGCTTTTATTCGGCAGAGACTCAGTGCGAAACGTGCCTGTGGCACCTTTCGCACTAAGTCCTTGAGCCTTAAGTTGAAATTAGTTGTTTTAAAAGCGTAATATCCGGATTAGAAATAAAACTTTGCTGTGCTCAATTGTTACAAATATTTTTTTACATAGTAAATATTATTAACAAAAAAATGAACATTTTTATTTTTGATTCGTTATAGTATATGTAAGGAATAAAAAAATGAAAGAAAACAACACAACAAACTGTAACGGATATGAAGCAATGTTCACCTTCTTAAGTGACGAGGATTTTCAAAAACACCTTGAAACTTGTGAAGAATGTGCAGCAGAGCATGCAAAAATGCAAAGAGTATCAGAACTTATACAGGAAGCTAAACCCTATATAAAACAAAAGAAAAAACAATGGAAGGTTCTGGCTACTGCAGCGGTATTTTTTGCAGCGGTTTTTGCAACACTGAGCGTTCCTTTGTGTATGGTAGGGGTTGATGTGTATGACAATGTCGTTGCACAAAATACCTATGATGCGCAAGAACTCGGACTGCCTGTAGACGAATACGGCTTTTTATATGTAGAATAGAATATGGATATAAAAACAATAATTAAGAATCACGGTGCAACCGTGAGGAATATCATAAAACGCATTACAAATGAACAAAATGAAGACCTTGAACAGGAGGTCTATACAAAGGTTTGGAAAAATGCAGATAAGTATCAGGAAAAAGGTACTTTTAATGCATGGATAAGAACAATAAGCGCTAACTTATCCAAAGATTACCTAAAATCTTCACAAAAAAAGATATCGGATAATTCTACAGGGGACGAAACTGTTCTTTCTCTCGTGCAGGATTCCAAAGACACACCGGAATCTCTTTTATTAAAAAGAGAACGGCAAAGAATGATTTCCGAAGCTATTAACAATCTTAAACCCAAGTTTAGAGAAGTAATTATGCTGTACGAAATCGAAAACCAATCGTACGAAGAAATTTCACAAAAATTAAAATGTCCTATAGGTACTGTAAAATCACGTTTATATAATGCAAAAAAAGAACTGGCGACTGCCTTGCAGGAGCTTATGTAGAAAGGATATTAATTATGAAAAAATCACTTTTAATTGCAGGGATTACTGCAGCTGTTATGATGTCTTCTTCATTGACTTATGCGGCTACAACACCACAAACCGATAACAAACAACAGCCTACATGCCAAAAACAATTACCTTCAAAGAATTGCAAAGATTTTAAAGGTAAAAAACATGCTAAAGCTCAAAGACCGAATCTTGATGATCGTTTAAAATTAACAGAAGAACAGAAAAAACAGGCTCATGAAATTAGAATGCAGGGCCATGAAAAGATGAAACCTGTCTTTGAACAAATGAAGGCTAAAAAAGCCGAAATCAAAAAAATAGCAGATAGTAATCTTTCTCAGGCTGAAAAGGAAAAACAAATTGCTCCTTTAAAAAATGACCTAAGAGAACTCAAAAAAGAAGCAAGACAAATAAGAATGGATAACACAAAAGAGTTTGAAGCTATTTTAACTCCCGAACAGAAAGAAGAATTTGTAAAAATTAAACAGGAAGCAAGGGAAAATGCAAGAAAACATCATCAAATGAAAAAACAAAAACATCCATACCCGACAAAAAAATAGTCACTATGCTTTAATTTACAATGCGCCCCGATTACTTAGTATCGGGGTTTTTTCTTTACAATTATTATTTGTTACATACGTGATTTAATTTTTTATATAGGGTAAAATTTTTAATATGAAAAAGATTGTTTCATGCATATTAGTGTTAGTAATGACATTTTTGTATACAGAAATTGATATTGCAGCATACTGCGCAGTCAATCCTGTACATGAAGCTGCAGATAATGCGCTAAATTCGGATGATGTGTTTAAAGGTCGTGCTGAAATCAATGATAAGCTGGAGAAAGAGAATAAAGAACTTTTTACAGGAGAAATTGACCAGCTTGATACAAAAGATGTTATAAAAATGACTGTATCTCAGGTGCTGACGTCAGGTATAACTGAGGAAGGCGATGAATTTTTTGCTGAAATCACAAGTGAGGTAGAAGGAGAGAAGGGGGTTATTCTTCCTGCCGGAACTATAGCTCATGGCAGTGTAAGAGAAATTCAGGAATCTAAAAGATTCGGGCGCGATGCCTGGATAGAGGTAAATTTTGATTATCTTATTACTCCTGACGGCAGGGAAATTCCTATCGAAGGTAAAATGAGCACAAAAATGAATCCTGTTGTGGGAACTTCAAAAATGATTGCAAAAAGTGCCGGTTATACTGCTGCAGGCGGTGTTGTAGGAGGATTTCTTGCATTGAATCTGTTCGGACTTCCTGCTGCAGTTGCAAGCCAGGGCTATACTCTGGCAGGCGGAGCTGCTCTTGGCGGTGCAGTCGGGCTGGGTATGGCTCTTTACAAGAAAGGAAAAGATGTTTTAATCTCACCCGGGGATGAAATAAGAGTTAAAGTAACAAAAGAACTTGAGCTCCCCGTATTTAAAAATGAAGCATTAAAACAGGAGGAATTTACCTGCGACGGTTTGAATGTGAAAATTACAAATATAAATTTTGAAGAGGATCCTTTTGGTGAACTAAATACAATAACAATAGCTCTTGTTATTACAAATTTGACAGATAAATATTTTACGGGTTTTGATATTTCACTTGTAAATGATTTAAATGCTTCTTTTTATCCTTCGGTTTTTGGGGATACAACAATAATGTTTTCTAAAATTAAGCCAGGTGACAGAACCTCGGGCAGAATTTCTTTTTCTGTAGATAATATAAAAAGAAAACACTGGCTTGTTTTTTATGATAGAATGCAAAGAAAAGAAATAGCAAAACTCTCTATAGATAATGCTTATAAAGATATTCAAGCCAAAAAGAAAAAATCTAAAAAAAAGAAAAAAGCATAAAATAAAAAAAATAGGGCATTTAATATATAATAACAAAAAAGGATAATAAGATGAAAAATTTTTGTTCAAAAATTAAAGCGTTTACTCTTTCAGAAATGATTATTTCGCTCGGGATTATTGCTGTCATTGCTGCACTGACGTTGCCTTCTGTTACGTACAATGTAAATAATCGTGCAAACTCTGCATTATTGAAAAAGGCCGTTATTAAACTGAATGACGTGATTGAATTGTCAATGGCAGAATCAAAATTTCAGCCATATCCAAAATGTTTTTACAGTAAGACTTCAAATGATAAGCATGAGTTTGATCAGTGTTCTGAATTGTATACCTTTATCAAAAATAATTTAAGAACTGTAAAAATTTGTAATTCAAATGGCGTCGCTGAAGGTTGTATACCTCAATATAAAGGTAAAGATACCGTGTTTAAAGAACAAAATCCGCCGCCGGGTGACGATGCAAGTCAGGCAGATAAAGATAAATATCAGCAAGATGTGGATAACAATATTAAGGGCTGTGAAGGTTGGTCTTATGAAAATATGAAAAACAAAGCAGCAATAGTCACTTCTGATGGTATTACTTTGATTCCTTATTTGAACGATTTTTCAGCATATCCTATTTTCGCTGTGGATGTTAACGGTAAAAAAGCTCCCAACAGATTTGGATATGATGTTTTCTTTCTTGTATTAAGTGGAGATCATGGGCAAATTCCATCCTTTGAAGCTGCATATTTCTGTGAATATGTTGAAAAAGGCGGTTATACAACACAGGAAATGATGAACTTTACTAAAGAAAGATTTGAATAGATTATGAATAAAAGTCGGCTCAATACAGCCGGCTTTTATTTTAAAAATTAATTGTTTACTCCGTACCCAAACATTGCAAAATCGTATTTTACAGGGTCGTTATAATCAAACTCTTTTAATTTTTTTGTAAGTTCCTGTACTGCTTTGTAATCATTCTGGCTGCGTGTTAACAGATTTAGACTACGGGAAATCTTTGCGACATGTACATCTAAAGGTATCAATAGTTCTGATTTTGGCATAAAGTTCCAGATACCTAAATCAACTTTACCATCACGCACCATCCATCTTAAAAACATGTTTAAACGTTTACACGCACTACCCTTTGCAGGATTTGGCAAAAGATGATAAAACCCTTTTGTTACAGGAAGCGTAATTCTTGCGTAGAAATAATCAATAGCTGTTTTCAGCATTCCTTCAACAGTTCCGGTATTTTTCCAACCGTATGAAAATAATGATTCAAGTGATTCGCCTGAATTATACAATGCTTTTAGTATTAGTACAATCTGTTTAATATCAATACCTACAGAAAATCTGTAATCAAAATCATCAAGAGAGTTATTATCAATGCTAAAGGTTTTTATAAACTCATATGGTTGATTATTCATTTTTTCAAAAAGTATACTTAATTTTTTTATAAAAACTTCTCTTTTTCCGTATGCGAATATTGATGCAAGAAATCCTGCTATTTCGATATCCGTATTGTTTTTGTATCTATGCGGAAATTGTATCGGGTCATCTTTTATAAAATCAGCAGTCTCATAGGTCTCAACAAGCCTATCCATATACTGTTTTGTTTCAATATCCATTATTTGTCTCTCATTGTTTTGAAATAATTATCTAAAAGAAGCTTGCACTCCAACTCCATTATACCTCCTTTAAAATTCAGTTTCGAATTTGCATGTCGTATAATGTCCGGATTTGTACTGATTGCACCATATACTGTGTCATATGCTCCAAAATATAGATTATTTATTCTGGCTTGCAAAATTGCCCACATGCACATAGGACATGGTTCAAGCGTTACATACATATCACAGTCATCGAGCCGCCAATTGCCTAAATGCTTTGACGCTTTTCTTATAGCTAATATCTCTGCGTGTGCTGATACATCATTGTCAGCTTCTTTTTGATTGTGAGCTAAAGCAAGAATTGTGTCATTTTTTACAATTACTGCGCCAACAGGTATATCTTTACCGGAATTGTTCGCATATTCAATAGCTTTGTGCATGTATTTAGTATTCATATAGATTTTAATATATTACAAAATATTACAAAAATTGTATTTTTTTTAGTTTTTTTGTAATATTTCTTCACAAAAAGCTTGCATTTGTATATACTAAGTGATATATTAAGTATATACATAAGTTGTGCAAATTTTTTGTTTTGTTCCCGTAGTTCGCTTTATTTATCAGCAAAATCAAGCAGATAGATATTTCTATACTGTGCAATTTTACTGCGAAAAATTATTGTATAAATTAGGATATTAATAATAAATTAGGAGTAAGTGTATGTCAAAATCTTCAGTCTCACAAAAAGCAGTATCAACAAAACCTCATTCAAACAATGTAGTACCGTCAGATTCGTGTGATGATGCTCTAAACATTTATATTCGAAGGATTTCTTCTTATCCTGTGTTATCTGCAGAAGAAGAAAGAAAAACGGCTCAAATTGCTCATGAAGCTGATGAGAAGCAGTCATTGGAAGCAAAACAAAAACTTGTTAAATCAAATCTTAAACTTGTTGTAAATATTGCAAGAAAAACTGTCCAGGTTTCTCATCTGCCCATGATTGATTTAATACAAGAGGGCAATCTTGGTCTTATGGTTGCGGTCGAAAAATTTGATTACAAATTGGGCTACAGATTTTCCACTTATGCGGCATGGTGGATTAAACAGGCTATTTTTAAGGCAATTTCTGAACAGTCTCACTGTGTAAAAATTCCTGTATATATTCAAGAAACGCTGTCAAAATTTTCAAAAGTAAAAGCTTCACTAGAACAAAAATATAATACTCAAGTTAAAAATGAAGATGTTGCAAAGCAGATGAATATTTCGGCAGAAAAAATCGATACATTTTTGGGTGCATATACAAAATCATTATCTCTTGATGCATCTTTTGAATTGAATTCAGGAAATGAAGTGACTTTGTCCGATATTATAGAAGATCCGAATGCTTCTGCTTATGCAGATATTGAATATGAAAATCTAAAAAAAGATATCAATACAGTCATATCCCAGCTTAAAGAAAGAGAACAGGCTGTTGTAAGGATGCGATTTGGTCTCGGTGAATTCAGCAGAAGAACTCTTGAAGAAATAGGTAAATTGTACGGTGTAACAAAAGAATGTATAAGACAAACAGAAAATAGAGCGCTAAAAAAGCTGAGAGCTCTATCTATAGAAAATAATTTATTGAGTTGTTATATGTTTTAATTGCAAAAAGGATAAGTTTTTATAAACTTATCCTTTTTGCTTAATTTGCTGATGCAAGCTGTACGATTTGTTTAACTTTATTATCTAAATAATTTACCTGATCAAGATTTACTGCATATCTCGTTGCTTCATTATATTTTTGAGTTGCATAAACAAGATTTAATTCTGATAGTGATTCAGGATTGTATTTATATTTATTATTTAGTTCTTTTTCTGTTAAGCGCTCTTTTTGTTTTATTTCTTCACGAAAAGCTTTATCAAAGCAAAGTCTGTATCTGAAAACTTCTGCATCGGCCTTATCAATATTTGCTTCATACAAATAGGAAGAATTTTTAGGAAGAAGAGTCAAATAAAGATTTAGAAAATCGTTTCTTTGATCCAGATCTGTTTCACTTGCAGCTTTTTTGAACTTAATTGCTTTATCTTCGCTGCTAAATTTGACAAGAAGTGCATCTAATTCTTTTAAATCGATTTGAGTTTTAAATTGAGGATGGTTTTCAACAATCCTGTAAATATTTTCGTACGCTTCAGGTTCAATATCTTGCAGCAGCAATTTTACATATAATTCCAGACTTTTACCGTAGTCCCTCATTCTTTCATAACAGATAGCTCTTTTTTCAAGATATTTTTCATCATTTTCTAATGAATCAAGGTATTCGTAATCAATTAAAGCATTTTTATAATCTTTTTCCTGAAAGAATACTTCTGCACGTGAAAAATAAGCTTTTTTCATTCCGTTATCTGATTCTATAGCTTCTGTGTAAAAATATATTGCTTCATCAAGTTTATCTTGTGCTTCAAACTCTTTTGCTTTATTGAAATAATCTTCTGCACTCCAAATTTTTTCTGTCATGTACATATCTCCAGACAATTTTCAAATTCTGCATCTATATGTGTTTTAATACTTCTATACAAGACATAGACGGTTGCATCGTTCTCTATAGCTTCAGGAATTATCTGTAATAAATCTGTAGTTATTTGTTTTAATATACTTTCTGCATTTGTCCAGTCTTGATTTTTATCTGTTTGAATAAAGTTTTTAAGGATGAATTCCACATATTTTTTTGTCAGACCTATCTGTAAACCGTATGTGACTTTTGTACTTTTTTCAGGTAATTTATCGAAAAATATTGTAGCATACCGCAAGAAAATCTGTTCATAAGCAACTGGAGGCTGCTTTAGTTCGGATAGATTTTCTCTCAATACTTCCGCTATTATTTCTTCAATAATTTTTCCCATTTTGCATCCTTCATTAATATTTTTTATTTTATGTCTAAATATATAAGACTGCTCTCATACTGTATTAGGCGGCTTTGTATTAGACGTAAACACCTCTTAGCATTTTACTCATTTCATTTTTTTCACCTGAGCTGTTCATAGCTTCATCCGGCGAAATTAAGCCCTCTTTAACAAGTTCTGATAATGATTGGTTTAACGACATCATACCTTCTGATGCATTATTGGAAATGAGTCTGTAAATCTCATCAGTTTCTTCTTTTAAAATGTAATCTTTGATAGTCGGGGTTACTATCATAATTTCACACGCAGGGAATCGTTTGTCTTTTTCTTTTGAATAAACAAGTTTTTGTGCAACAACAGCACGTAATGTCTCTGCGACACGTTTTCTAGCAAGTTCTCTATTGCTTTCATCAAATAAATTTACTATTCTGTTAACAGTTTGTATTGCATCATTTGTATGCAGTGTAGCAAGAACCAGATGACCTGTTTCTGCAGCTTTAAGTGCTGCATCCATTGTCTCTATATCTCTGATTTCGCCGATGAGAAGAACATCTGGGTCCTGTCTTAGTGCATATTTTACACCGCTTGCAAAAGATAGTACATCTGGTCCAAGTTGTCTTTGAGAAACCATAGATTTCTTACTATCAAATATATATTCAATAGGATCTTCAATTGTAATTATATTTTTATTTTCATTTGAATTAATTTCATTAATTATAGCTGCAAGTGTAGTACTTTTGCCGCTTCCTGTTGGCCCTGTAATAATAACAAGACCGCTCGGGAATTTTGAGAAAGAATTAATTATAGGAGGCAATCCAAGCTGCTCTACTGTAGGTATGCTGTATGGTATATTTCTTGCTACAATTGCAGGATTACCCAATCTTCTGCTGTAATTGATTCTAAATCTTGATACACCCGGAATTTCATAAATAAAATCAATATCTTTTTCTGTATTGAATTGCTGAACTATATTTTGCGGCGCAATTTCCAAAAGCAAGTTTGCTATGTCTGTTCTTTTTATCGGATCCATCACAACCCTTTTCATAAAACCGTTTACTCTGACAAAAGGCGGCTGTCCTACTATAATATGTTCATCTGATGCACCTAGAGCTATTGCTTTTTTTAGAAATGTATTAATAGAAAATGCTTCTGTCATATTTATTATCCTCATTTATTTTTCTAGCAAACTTATTTTATTATATGTTTTTTGGGATATTTCAAAAATCATCTGATAAGCTTATTTTTATTTAATATCAATTACGGGCAGATACTTTCCCAGTCAATGTCATCATCATTGTCTTCTCCTGGTTCAGGTATTCTTTCACCGTCTTCCAGCATAATTTGCAGCATCAATTTAAGCTGATTTTTGTAATTTGCCAGTGCAATCTCTCTTGTCTTTGCACAAAATGCAAAGCTCGGAAATTCTTTTATTTCTATATAGTGGTATGGATTCCCGTTAAAGTCTAAGTCTGTACCTTCAATAAGAGTCCAATCCAAATTTAAATAGTAATCTAAATCTTTATCCATCTAACGAATTCTCTTTTAGCGGTTGTGATATCATAATACCTTCACCGCCCAATACTTCTGCCTGTTTACCGTCTATATATAAGTATATCGGTTTATTCGGACTGTTTATAAGTGCCGTTTTAATAAACTGCTTCATTCTGCTGTACAGGCTGTCTGCACCCCCTCCGGTCTGTATATTGCCTGTAACATCAATAATTATTTTCTTATCGCTTTCAATGATTCCAAGTATTTTTACATCTTTTGGCACTTCGGAGTATACACCAACACTTTTCTCATATTGTGTAGGGCCTGCGATTAATTGGTTGAGGGCAAATTTCAATTTTGTCTGTCCTGCAGGAAGTTCTCTTTTTACTTTTTTAAATATACTTGTATCATTTTTATCCATACCTAAAAAGTAAACCGTTACATAAGTTTTTTCTTTTTTAGGTGTTTGTGTTTTCTTTTCTGCTGTTTGCGGCTGTTTTTTTACAGGTTCAACAACCTGTTCTTCAGTAATGAGTTTTTTTTCTACTTTAGTATGCTGCGTATCAAAAAAGTTGACTTTTACATAGAAAAAAGCCAGTGCAGCAAGTGCTAATATAACCAGTTTTGACCAGAATCCCATATAACAAAATTTCCTTATTATAATAATCTTTTAATTATTATAATAGTTTTTGGGAACAATAACCAGTCCTTTTATATTAATTTTATTATTCTCAATTTTAACGTCTTTTATTTCAATAATGCTGTCCGGATTGTTGAGTATTCCAGCATGGATTACAAACGGGTTGAGTTTATTTATTACTGGCAGTATAGAATTTAAATTTACGGATGATAGACTCGGTGTTATTTTTATATCAGTAAAAACAAATTTTCCGTCCTGTACATCCAGACCCATTTCTGTAGAAATCAATTTGGGTTCGTTAAACGTCAATGGCGAAGACACCCGAAGTGAAAATATAAGTTTGTCGTTTTTTATTTCTGCTTTTGGGGAAAATATTTTAAATAATGATATATTTCCAAAGCTTACATTCATAGAGTTTATGAGCTTTGTGTATTCAGGTGTTGAAATGGATTTTTGTAAATCTTCTGATGTTATATTTGCGCTGAAGCCAAGCAGAAAATTTTCATTTGTATAAACCTGACCGTTTTTGTAGATAAAATGATTATAACCGCAAAGAGATTCTGCGGTTATATTTGATAAATATATGCCTTCTGTGTATGCGGAATCAGCCTGAAAACTGATTTTTTTGAATTTACCTTCAAGCATACTCTTGGCGCCAAAAGGTGTAATTTCAACTTTAAAATCAGCATTCAATGCTTTATTTATCTGTTTTCTTACCTGCGACTCCAGTGTTGCGGAAATTATTGCATTCATACCGGTAACTTTACTCAATACTGCGGAAACAAGGCCGTTTACCTGTGGTACGGCTGGGCACATTGATTTATTTTCATCCATACAATTTTGTGCAGATACGGATGATATGTTAAACAGAATAATAATACATGTTATTAATGTTTTTAAGCTTTTCATGATACAAATACCTTTTGAATTTTAAGTTTGTTTGATTCCGGCATTTTTTGAGCAACCGCACACAGATTACTGTTAAAAATAAGACAGATATATTGGGATTCATTAAATTCTTCATCATTTTTAATTTCTATGCCCTGTCCATGCCTTATCTTTTGATACTCAAATTCTGATAATGAATAACATTTATATGATAGAACATCAAGAGGATTAATCAAATGTTTTTCAACCTCTTCAATATCTGTTAGAGCATCTAATTTTACGGAATTTTCGATTGTAAACAAGCCCGATTGTGTTCTTGTCAGTGCTGTCATTATTGCGCCCGTTTTCAATTTTTGCCCGATGTCATTTATTAAAGAGCGTATGTATGTTCCTTTAGAGCATTTGACATCAATTTTTGCTGTTTGTTGTTCATAATCAAATTGAATCAAATTAAGTTTTGTTATTTGTACTGTTCTTTTGGGAATATCGTCGGGTATAATACCTTTTCTTGCCAGTTCATACAGTCTTTTGCCATTATAGTGCAGAGCAGAAAATGCAGGCGGGGTCTGTGTTATTTCTCCTTTAAAATTGTTTATGGCTTCTAAAAATTCTTTTTCTTGTATTTTTTTATTGCTTACAACTTCTACAATTCCTTCTGAGTCGTATGTATCTGAAATTTTGCCAAGTTCCAGCTCCGCAATATATCCCTTATTCTCTTCCAAATATTCAATGAGTCTTGACGCTTTTCCGATTGCTACAGGCAAAACACCTTGTGCCATCGGGTCAAGAGTCCCAGTGTGGCCTATTTGCTTGATTTTTGTAACACGGCGTAAAACTGAAACAACATCATGCGATGTTATTCCGACAGGTTTATTTATATTTAAGAAGCCAAACATGGTGACTATATTTCCCCTTTGGAAATTTTGTCAATCAAATCCATGACCTTTGTGCCTCTTTCTAAAGAGTCATCCGGTATGAACCTTAATTCCGGAGTAAGGCGCAGACGGATTCTTTTACCTACCTCGTAACGTATTTTTGATACATTTTCTTCTAATGCGTCAATTGTTTTTTGTTTTGTTTCGTCATTAGTTGTAAAAACAGAAAAATAAACTTTTGCAAAGGAATTATCATGAGCAAGCTCTATATCAGTAATTGAAATAATACCGGAAATACGCGGATCTTTGATATCCTTTTGTATAATATCGGCTATTTCTTTCATCAATGTTTTTCTGACACGTTCATTCCTTAAAGACATAAATCTCTCCTTGTTGTATAACTTAAATTTATATCATTTACTTTTATGTTATACCAGTGCCTGTCTTTCTATTTCTTCGGTTGTTGATACTTCTATGATATCGCCTTCTTGAATATCATTGAATTTTGCAAAAGATACACCGCATTCAAACCCTGTTGCCACTTCTTTAACATCATCTTTGAAACGTTTGAGCTGGTCAATTGTTCCTGTAAAGATAGTTTCTCCGTTACGTATAAGTTTGGCTGTTTTACCTCTGATAATCTTACCTTCCGTAACATAGCAGCCGGCAATTCTTCCTGTTTTGCCAACGGTAAATACTTGTCTGACTTCTGCTTTACCGAGTTCGACTTCTTTGATTTCCGGTTGAAGAAGTTGCAGCATAGTTTTTTCTAAATCTTCAAGTATTTGATAAATAATATCAAATTTTTTGATAATAACGCCTTCTCTTTGGGCTGCAATTTCCGCATTGTGGTCTTCTTTTACTGTGAATCCCAATATTATTGCTTTGCTTGCTGCCGCCAGCATAACATCGGCTTCAGAAATATCTCCTACACCTACGTGTATTAATTTTATGATTATTTCATTTGACTTAAATTGTCCTATTGCCTGAGACAGAGCTTCTGCAGAACCGTTTGTATTTGCCTTAATAATCAAATTTAAATGCTGGAAGCCGTCTTCGTTTTCTCCGACTACTTCGTTTCTTATATGAGCCGGAAGCATTGCTTCAAGCCTGTTTGTTCGTTCTTTTTCTTTTCTTTCGGCAACAATGGCTCTCATTGTCTTTTCGTTTTCAACAACTTCAAACTTGTCGCCGGCTTGAGGCACTTCTGTTAAGCCTAAAATCTCTACCGGTGTAGATGGTGTGGCTTTTTTTACCCTTTCACCCGAATCGGAAAGAAGAGCTCTTACTTTTCCGCAAACATTACCTACAACAACACAATTTCCTGTTTTTAGTGTTCCGTTTTGTACAAGAAGCGTTGCGACAGGTCCTTTACCTTTATCGAGATTTGCCTCAATTACAACGCCTGAAGCCGGTGCATCTGGATTGGCTTTTAAATCCTGCATTTCTGCAAGAAGCAGAATGTATTCCAATAATTCATCAATACCTGTGCCTTGCAGCGCACTGACTTTTACACAAACAGTATCTCCGCCCCATTCTTCCGGTACAAGCCCGTGTTCTGTTAACTGTTGGAGTATTTTATCAGGATTTGCATCAGGTTTATCGCATTTATTTACAGCTACTATAATTGGTACATTTGCTGCTTTAGCGTGGTTTATTGCTTCAATTGTCTGTGGCATTATGCCGTCATCCGCAGCTACAACAAGGATTGCAATATCAGTAGCCTGTGCACCTCTTGCTCTCATTTCCGTGAAAGCTTCGTGACCGGGAGTGTCAATAAATACAATCTTTTTGCTGTTAAGATAAACTGTATATGCACCTATAGACTGGGTAATACCGCCTACCTCAGTTGAAACTATTTTATGTTTGGAAGCACGAATTGAATCAAGAAGAGTTGTTTTCCCATGGTCAACGTGTCCCATAATACTTATAACAGGCGCTCTTCTTTTTAGAAGTTTTGGATCAATTGCAGCAAGTTCTTTTGCTTCTTCTTCTTTTTGCAGTTCTTCTTCTATATAAGCATCAAGGTCTTCTTCCTGAACTTCTATTGAAAAATTTTCACAGACTTTTTTTGCTGTGGTAACATCTATAACCTGATTAACGGTGGCAAGTATACCTTCCATCATTAGAAATTTAACAATTTCTGCCGAGGCTTTATTGATTTTTTCTGATAATTCACCTACGGTAAGCGGCTGATTAATTACTACGCTTTTTACTTCTTCAACAGCTTCTTCTACATGTGTTCTTTTTTTGTGCTTTTGAGCATTTGCCTTTTCAAGGCTTATTCTTTCCTGCTCTTCTTCTTTTGATTTATATAATTTTTCCTTTTTCTTAGAACCTTTTTTCTTGGATGCACCTTTTGTCTCATATATTTCCTGAGGAATAATATGACGCTGTATGGGCTTTTTCTCCGGTTTTACTGCTGTTGGTGCTGATGATTGCTGTTTTTTATCATCCTGTGTTTCTTTTTCCTCTGCTTTTTTGTCAGCCTCTTTATTTGTAGGTTTAGCAGGTTTCAAAGTTTTTTTAGGAACAACGGGTTCTACCTTTCCTAATTTTACCCGGGGAACAGGTACAATTGCCGGTTGTTCTACTTTACCGAGTTTAACTTTTTCTGTGGTTTTAGGTTCTGCAGGTCGTTCTTCTTTTTTTTGTTCGGGCTCATCTTTGGGTTTTGCTTTTTTTACTATAAAAGCCTTAGGCTTTTTTACCTGATCAGCCTTAGGCTCTTTTAAAACTTCTTTAAATTTTTTTGCCTGTAATTCGGAGATAACACTTGAATGTGACTTAACTTTTATGCCAAGTTTTTTGTCCAGCAATTCGATTACTTCTTTGTTGGGCAGGTTAAGTTCTTTTGCTAAGTCATAAACTCTTATGGTATCTGTCATTATATGTAATTTTCTCCAAATTTATTCTGTCGCTACTATATTTTTAACACAATCTATTTCTCAAGTACAGCCCTGATTTTTTCTTCCAGTTTTTTATCGGGTTTTATCTTTAGTATTTTGTATATTTTTCCTTTTTTGAAAGCATTTTGCATGCAATCATTGTTTTTGCAAATATATATAGAATGCCCGAAAAATTTTGAATCAGGCATAACCGCTATTTCTTTGTTTTTGTTAATTGTTATCTTTATAAGATTGTTTCTGTTTTTTAAGCTGTTGCAGGCTATACATTTTCTTATTATCTTTTTTTCTTCCATTTCAGCATCCTATAAAGATGGTTTTTCCTATATCTTTGCGGTATTTCATTGTGTCAAAGTTAATTAAAGCAACGGCCTCATACAGTTTGTTTGATGCCCTTTCCAGAGTTGATGCATTTGATGTTAGCACTATTGTTCTGCCTCCGGCCGTGACAAAGCTGCCCGTGTTGTCCTTTATTGTGTTAAAATGTGCAATTTCACATGATTCTGAAGTTTCTTCAAGACCATGAATAGGACATCCATATTTACCTTCAGACGGGTAATTTCCTGCGCTTAGTACAACTGATGCACTGTATAACGGCTTTGTGTTAATTTCTGTATATTCATCAACAAGAGAACCTGTAATTGCTGATTTCATTATATTTGTTACGTTTTCTTCAAGCAAATTTAGAATACACTGAGCATCCGGTTCTTTGAAAAAAGGATTGAATTCTATCACATTTAAATTACCTGTTCTGTCCAGAATTATATCAATTCCTAGTATACCTATATACTGATTGCCATTTTTCGATAATTCATCCAGTGCGGGATATACAATTTGTTTAAAAATTTTGCTTTCAAGATTCCTGTCTATCATATAGAAAGGGGAATAAGCTCCTAAACCAGAGGTTATTACTCCGCCGTTACCTTCTAATGTGCCTTTGTATGTAACAGCAGACCCCAGCGGCATTGCGTTATAACCGTCTGTAATAACATAGTAAGAAAATTCCTGACCTGCGATAAAATCTTCAATCACGACTTTTTTCTGTTTACTAGAAAACAAATCTTCAATTATTCTTTTAGCAATTTTAAAATTATCACAGATGTATACATTTTCTCCGTGAGCATGTTCATCAGTCTTTACAACCAGCGGATACTTGGATTTTCTGGCATAGTCTACTGCCATATTTTCTCTGTCAAAAATTCCGAATTTTGGTGTCGGAATTTTTGTTTTGTACATAAATTTTTTGCTTACGGACTTATTTGTGGTTATTCTTGCCGCATCAGAAGAAGGTGCAAATATCATAAGCCCGTCTTCGTTAAATCGTTCTGCAATACCTGCAGCAATAGCTTTTTCCGAGCAAGCTATCGTCAAATCTATTTCATTGATTTTTGCAAACTCAGCAAGGTTTTCCGTATCATCGGCATTTATATCTATACAGTTTGCAAATTCATCTATGGCTGCATTTCCGGGGGCAACAAACACTAATGATGTGTTTTCGTATTGTGAAATTAATTTTGCAATAGTGTGCTCTTTTGCCCCCGAACCTACTATTAAAATTTTCATAAATATTACCTTTTTAACTGATAATTTATTATACTATACTAAAGAGAACTAAAAAAGCTCTTACAATCAGTAAGAGCTTTTTTGTGGTTAGTTTGTTATGAATTTGAGAAATTATTTTTATGACATAAACGCACCTATAATACCTGCTACAGCACCGACTCCGGCACCTATTACGGTTCCCACTACCGGACAGATAAGTGTACCTACACCTGCACCGGCAAGAGTTGTTGCTGTTACGCCGCCGACTTTGCCAATTATCTTTTTGGAGGCTTCTGACTTCGGTGGTTCCGAACCTTCTATATGAGCAATAACTTCTTCGGCTGAGTATGTTTGTGCATTGCCGAAAGAAATTGTATTCCAGAATGCATTTACAAGTGAACTATCGCAGTTTTGCTGAATCATTGCTTTGAGATCCTGACCCGTTACTGCCTGGAATTGTTCTTTTGCACAATTTCTCAATGTCATTTCCAGTCTTGTCGGATCATCTTTGAATTCTGACTGTAATCTGGTATATAAAGGAGAATGTCTCAATGTATCTACAATTCTTTCAAACTGAGTAACTATTTGATCGGACTGACCTTCTATAATAACTGTCTGTAATGAATTGCAGGCTTCTCTTATTGAACCCGTCAAACCATCTGTTGCTGATGCATAATTTTTAGATGCTTTGCCTTCATTATATTGAGTTTCTCTTGCTACATTTCTAAGTTCAGCATCATATGCAAGACGTTCTTTAAAATCCATGTTAAGGTATTCTAAATATCTTGGAGACATCATCTTATATGGATTGTACATACCCATACCGTACATACCCATGCCCATGCCGCCATACATACCGCCAAAGCCCATACTTACATCTATAGGCAAGTTATAAATCGGTGCTGTTCCTAATCCGAAATCACGGGCATAATCAGCATTTAGCTGAGCTAAACCGGCTCCTGTCGGACTTGCAGTCACCTGGAATTGGCTTGGATAATATCCGTAAAATCCTGAAATTCCGTTCATAACTAACCTCCAAATTTGCCCTTGCGGGTACATAACCTTTTTATCTAACCTTACTTATATAAAAACAATCTATGAAGCAAAATTGCTTTTTGAAAAATATTTTCTTAACATTTGTTAATATTTTCTACTTTTTTAAATGTTAAAATTGTTATGGGAGTATGGCATGTTAATACAGGGTAGCACTGTTTCTGACAGAACGGATTATTTAGTAAATGCATATATCAACCTTTTAAATAAAGGAGTTGATGCTTCAGAAATTCTTGTTCTCTGCTTGAATTCTTATAAAAAAAACTTGTTTTTAGACGAATTACATAAAAAGCTGCGGATACTTCACTATGAAAATCCTAAAATTTATACATTTTATGGTCTTGTGTATAACACAATAATGAATTACTGGCCGTTAATTGAAAATACAATAAATAACGGAAATCCTGCTATAATTCCTAATCTTTCTGGTCTTGAGATATCTCAGATATTTTTCAAAAGTGCAATTAAAGAGGTTGGTTTTAAAGACTACAACTCAAAGCTTAATCTTATACATCAGCTGTTTAGAAGATATTCTCTGATAATGAATAATAATCTTACCGATAACGATGTAGAAATCCGTTCCAGAATATTGGGGGAACAATTTGCTTTAGATGCTAAAAAATCTATAGATATTTATAAGAAAAAAACTCTTGAATTTAGAGCTTTTGATTATATAAGACAGCTTGGACTTTTCCAGTATTTATATCAAAACAGCAGTGTCTTTAAAAATATAAAATATCTGATTCTTGATGATGCAGATGAGATTACTCCTTTTGAGTTTGATTTTATAAAATACATAAAACCGCTGTTGAAAGATGTTTATATCGCCTATGACTTTAGGGGCGGCAGTCGTCTCGGATTTTTAAATGCAGATATTGATGTTGTAGAAAAGATAGAAAAGCTTTTTAATACAGAGAAAATAACAGTACTTGATAATATAGAAACAGCACAGGCTGATATGGTGCTGCTGTCTTTTTCAAGACGTCTCGAAATGATAAATGAAGTGTTAAAAAATATAAATTCATTGATATCATCAGGTGTATCAGCCCGTGATATATCTATAATTACACCTGTTATTGACAAATCTTTAAAATTTGCAATATCAGAAGCTTTTGATTCAAAAGATATCAGTTATCAGTATTTTTCAGGCAGTGAAAAATTGGTTTCAGTTCCGATTGTAAAAAATATTTTATTTTTATTAGACATTGCAGCAGGTTTAACATTGGATGTCTATAAAATTCGCTCGATTGTTATTGAAATATTAAAGATTCCTCTAAAATATTGTATGAAGCTAGTTACTTCTTTAAAATCAGGAATATCTATAGAAAGCATTGATTTGGGAGTTAAAGAGTACAATGAGCGTTTAAATAAGCTATTAAATGTCATTAACAAAATAAAATCCGCAGATATGCTTTTATCGGAAAAAATCTTTTATATTTACAACAATCTTGTACATCTTGAACCATCCGATATACCACAGCTTCAGTTGCTAAATTTCTTTGTTAAACAGATAGAAGATTTTGAGTCAGTATTTACGGAATATAATCTTAATCCGGCATTTCAAAAAACTTTTTTAACGCAGCTGGAAAATTCTATTGTTTCCGAGAATCCATCTTCTGCACCGGAAATAAAGGAAAATGCTATACGAATAGGTACTGCTCAAAAAATCATAGATTATTCTCTAAAAACAAAATATCAGTTCTGGCTGGATGTTTCTTCAAACGAGTGGATTAAAGATGATTTTGGCATGCTTTATAATGCCTGGGTCTTTCAAAAATCATGGAACAAAAATGAATTTACTTATGAAGACAATATTGCATTGACTGATTTAAAGATAAAAAAACAGTTGAGAAAACTGTCTCTTTTGTGTTCAAAAAAGATTTATGCTTATTCGAGCCTTTTTGATATGGAGGGAAATGAAAACTTTCAAGGTATAGAAGATTATCTGGCACAAAAAAATGAGAATAAAAATACTGAAATTGATTTTAAATTTGTGCCCAGAGAAGACCAGAAGGAGGTGCTTGAATATAAAGATGGAAAACTTTCGGTATCGGCTGTCCCTGGAGCCGGAAAAACTACAATTCTGCTTGCTTTGATTATAAAGCTTATTCAATCTGGTGTAAAAAGTGAAAACATATTTGTGCTGACTTTTATGGATTCTGCTGCAAGAAATTTCAAAGAGCGAATCAAATCAGCCTGTCCTTCTCTTGAAAAAATGCCGAATATTTCGACAATTCACGGTCTTGCTTTACGAATCCTGAAAGAAAACTCAAATTTTGTTAAGGCAGGTTTAAATGAGGATTTTGAGGTTTGTGACGATAATCTCAGACAAAAGATAATCAGAGAAATTATGTATAAAATGCAGCTTGATTCTGATGATTATGACAAATATGAACGCGCTGTATCAATGTTAAAACTTTCTGAAATCAAAAAAGTTCCTTTTGTAAAAGATAATGAGGTTGGCCAGTTTTTAAAATTTTACACAGCATACAATCAGTATCTCAAGAATATGAATATAATTGATTATGATGATATGCTATGCTATTGCGTAAAAATACTTGAGGAAAATAAAGATATAGCTTTTTATTATCAATCTTTGTGCAGCTATTTGATTGAAGATGAAGCTCAGGATTCATCTTCAATACAACAGAAATTGCTGGCTATATTGAGTGCACGCAGCAAAAATCTTATCCGTTGCGGGGATATAAATCAGGCAATTACAACAACTTTTACAAATGCTGATTTAGAAGGTTTCAAAAAATTTATAAAAACATCACACAACGTGACAATGAATCATTCACAAAGATGCGCCAAAGAAATATATTCTTTGGCAAATGATTTGATTGATTATTCTTTAACTGACAAGAATTTAAACAACTCATTTTTCAATATAAAAATACAAGGTATTGAAGACAAAAATCCTCAAAATCATGATTCTGTAGAAGCTTGTATTTTCGAAGATTATAAAGAAGAAAGAGCTTTTATCCTAGAAAAAATAAGAAAAATATTTTCTATAAATCCAGATGCTTCAGCGGCTATACTTGTTCGTAATAACTATAACATTGAAGATTATGCACAATTCTTCACAAGTTACGGATACAATGTCATTACAAAGAATGATACACTTTCTTCGCAGCCTGTATTTTTACTGATATATTCAATTTTGAAATTTTGTGCTCATCCCTGGCAAAATGCCATGGTTGTTGATGTATGTGAAGTACTAAAGAAACAGCATCTTGTTTTATTTTCAAAAGAAGAAACCGCATTTATAAAAAATCTTGACAAACCTTTTATTATGCTTTCAGAGCAGGAACTTTCATCCAAAAATCTTGTGCAACTTTTGTGGGATTTAAATTACTGGCTAGAACAGTCAAGTCTTGATATAGAAGAATTTGCAATAAAAACTGGCTGTTACTATTACTCTTCTGAAATAGAAAAATCAAATGTATATATGATTTCTCTGCTGCTAAAAAAACTTTTCTATCAATATAAAGACAGAGACATTCTGCTCGAAAGGCTGGAAGAGTTTTCTCAAAAGCCTGTTTTGAGTAAGTATAAATTTTTTAATGATAATGAAGCACACAAATCATATAATAAAGGGCAAATCCTTATAATGACCTATCATAAATCAAAGGGTGATGAGTTTGATTATGTATTTATACCTCAATTATGCGAGGAGATTTTACCTTTTGATTTGAAAAATATAAAAATTAAATCAAAAGAACGGTTTCTGGAGTCAGTAAAAGCGTTAAAATCTAATTACAAAAGAAAAGATGAATATCAGCTAAAGCGTTTTATTGCTGAAGAGAATATGAGACTTTTGTATGTTGCTGTTACAAGAGCAAAACAAAAACTTTATATTACCTGCGCAAAGAAATATAAAAAATATTCCAAGCTAAAAGAAGCAAAAACGTCCATAATATTCGAAAAAGTCTTGAGTAATAGCGGAGTTGTGTTGAATGACAAGCGATAACCAAATATATACACTAAATAAATTACAAATGTACGATGAGTGTCCGCAGAAGTATAAACTCTGTTACATTGATAAAGCACATGTCATTGAGCCTATTTCCAAAACAAAAAGCGGGAATAATCTACACAATCTTATTAATTACTATTTAAAGGGAATGGATGTTTCAAAACTTATAGATGTTTTGACCCAATCTGAAAAACTACTCTGGTACAATTTTAAAAACAGTGATATTTCAAAACACAAATGCTATGCAAGTGAATATGCTTTCAATGTGAAAATTGATGAATACTGGCTTACCGGCAGAATAGACGCATTGTTTGAAACAAATGACGATTGCTATATTATTGCAGATTGGAAAACAGGTGATAATTTTTCTCCTGAAAATGTTAAGTTTCAGACCTCATTTTATCTTTTATGTATGTATGAAATTCTGAGGTCAAAAAATCTTATTAAAGAGCCGGATCAGCTTTCATTACACTATATAGATCTTGCCTCAGACAGTGTTATAAAAATCAAATTTGATGATGACTTGTACAGGCAGTATAAATCTTCGATTTTATCTGTTATCAACAAAATCAATGAAAACAAAACATTTTTCTGCAATAAATCTGATAAATGTAAATATTGCAAATATTACAGAGTCTGTCCTTATTATTAGTGGTTTAAAGCTATCTTGATAAAATTAATCCAGATAAAAAGCCGTTATAACTTTATGAGATTCTTCAGCATACTCAATAGCTTTGTGCAATGTATTTGATGTGTGAGACAGGAAACAAATCAACTGCTGACAGTCATCAATAATTTCACGGTTACAAATACGGCTTGCATCAGCAAGTGTCATCATAGCTCTGTCAGCATGTTCAATAATATTCGGTACACCGATAAGCTGATCCTGTACATCAGAAGGCTGCTGACCGATTGTTTGCGGAAGGATAACTTTCAACTTTTCAGGGTTTGCTTTCATTGCACCTCTGATAGTTGCAGCATTAGTACCTGAAGAACCGCCTGATGTGATTACTGTATTACCTTGAGAAACCAATGCAAAAGAAAGTGTCTCAATAATTTGCTGATGAGTAATAGGCAAGTTTCTGCTGCCGATTATTGCTATTCTTTTTTCTGACTGCTGAATTGTAGCAAGTTCCATTGCGAGCTGATCAACAGTATTTGCGTCATCTTCAGAGACTTTGTCCAAATCATCAATAGGAACCATAATTGATGATTGTTCTTGAATTTCTTTGTTTTCTTCTGACATTGCTTTATCCTAATTAAAAATATATCTACAAAACGTTACATATAAGATTTTACTTAAAATATTTTTTTGATTATCATAATAATATCATAAATTGACAAAATTGAAAGAGTTTTTTATTAAACACTACGGAACTTGGGGAATTGGAAGAGTTATTATCATCATTAAACGAACAGCAAAGAGAGGCTGTTGAAGAAAAAGAAGGCGCACTACTTGTTCTTGCGGGAGCAGGCAGCGGCAAGACTAAGGTTTTAACTACACGCATAGTCAACCTTGTTAAAAACGGAGCTAAGCCTCATAACATTCTTGCTGTTACATTTACAAACAAAGCCGCAAAGGAAATGCGCGAGCGTCTTTCAAAAATGCTTGGAGAAGATGTTGTTAAAAAAATGTGGGTGGGTACATTTCACAATATCTGCGGGAGAATACTTCGTTTTGATATAGAAAATTACAAAAGTCCTGACGGTAAGAAGTGGGATAAAAATTACGTAATTTATGATGAAACTGATTCTAATACCATTATTAAAAATGCAATAAAAAAACTGAATCTCGATGAAAAAGTATATGCTGTAAAACTTGTTAAAGCGGCTATAAGCAATGCAAAAAGCAAGATGCAGGATGCATACACTTTTTCTACACGGGCAAGAGATTACAGGACACAAAAAATCTCTGAAATATATGAGGAGTATGAAAAACAGCTTCTGTCCAATAATGCTATAGACTTTGACGATATGCTGCTTTTAACTGTAAATTTGCTCTCAACAAATCCGGAGGTACGCCAAAAATACCACGAGAGATTTACTCATATCCTGGTTGATGAGTTTCAAGATACCAATATAAGCCAGTATATGCTTATAAAATATCTCTATGCAAACGGCAAAACAGAAGAAGAGCTGAAAGGCAGAAGCCTTTGTGTTGTAGGCGATGTTGACCAGTCCATATACAGCTGGAGAGGTGCGGATTACAAGATTATTCTTAATTTTCAATCGGATTTTAGAAATTCAAAACTCGTTAAACTTGAAAAAAACTACCGTTCTGTAGCGACAATTCTTGAAGCGGCAAATGCTATTATTGTTAACAATACTGAGCGTGTAAGCAAAAATCTTTATTCCACAAAAGGTCAGGGCGAAAAAATAGATATTTATGAGGCACAGGATGAGTCGGACGAAGCTTATTATATTGCCTCAAAAATTAAACAATATGCGCGAAATCTAAATGATTATGCGGTTCTTTACAGAACAAATTCACAATCCCGTGCAATAGAAGAAGCTTTGATTTCAAAAGGTATCTCTTATCGTATGGTCGGCGGGTTAAAGTTCTATGACCGTAAAGAAGTAAAGGATATTATTGCTTATCTTAAAGTTCTTTATAACAGGCATGATTCCCAGAGTTTGAAAAGAATTATAAATGTCCCGAAACGTTCAATCGGAGATACAACCGTAAAAAAAATTCAGGATATTGCAAATCAAATGGATTATTCCTTCTATGATGTTTTAAAAAATATAGAAGAATACGATGATTTTTCTGCAGGTGTAAAAGCAAAACTGAAAAATTTCTGCGATTTGCTTGATAAACTTGATAAAAATAAAGATTCTCTGCCACTGCCTGAGTTTATTGCTTTTGTAATAGAAGAATCTCTATATCTTGCCGAGCTGAAACAGGAGGATACGGAAGAAGCGGAATCCCGTATAGAAAACCTGCAGGAGCTTGTAAATGTAGCCAGAGACTTTACTCCTGATGAAGAGGATAATGTACTAGGTGAATTTCTCGCGCAGGTAGCTCTGGTCAGTGACCTTGATGAAACACCGGATGCTGAAAATGCAGTGACTCTGATGACTCTGCATGCTGCTAAAGGTCTTGAGTTTGAAAATGTATTTCTTGCAGGTCTTGAGGAAGGAATATTTCCTCACAGCCGGTCTTTAAACAGTAATACAGAAATGGAAGAAGAACGCCGTTTAATGTATGTAGGTGTAACAAGAGCCAAGCAGAAATTGTACATTTCTTATGCAAAAAGACGACAGATGTGGGGTGAGACAAGATACTATACTCCGAGCCGTTTTCTTGCAGAAATTCCGGAAAACTTGACGGAAAGAAATATTGCAGAGGATTCTGTCTCCTATAATAAGGGAGGAACCTTTAAACAGGCTGTTAATAAAATAAAAACAGACAGAAGCGGTTATGTTGAAAAAAGCACAAGTTTCGGCAAAGGTTTTGTTGCTCCGTCAGCAGGACTTTCAAATGCACAGAATATAAGTAAAGTAGTGAAGAAAAAGCCTGTTTACAATAGTGAAAACTATAATACAGTGTCTTCTTACAAGCCGTTATCTTCAACAAAACAGAATAACTTCGTAAAAAGAGAAGCGTTTGTTGTTAAAAATGCTCAGAATCAGGCAAAAGACGAAGAAAAAATTAAAAAGCTTCTTGAGGACAATCCGATAAAAAGAATGCTGGAAGAAAAGAAAGCAAAAGAAGCTGCTGCCGCTGCAGCCACTGAAAGTACATCTGACTATGCAGTAGGAGACAGGGTATTCCATGGCAAATTCGGCATAGGACATATCAGCGAGATTAAAGAAATCGGCTCTTCAAAAATGTATATTATTGACTTTGGCAAACAGGGCAAAAAAGCTGTAGATGCGCTTTATGCCAATTTAAAGAAGTTTTAAAAATAAAAATGATTCTTAAAATTTAAGAATCATTTTTTATTTAGTATATCTAATCTAGTGTCGCAGTTGCCGCCGGCTCTCTTGTAATTCCTTCCCGCTCGTTGCTGCCGCTGACTACGCTTCGCTGCCGTCAGCTTCGCACTCGCTCACCGGGTTTCACCCGTCCGGAATTCCGCTCACCGCAGCCGGCACCTGCTCACCTTTTCAAATGACACTCAAAAATTTTGCTCTTCCCGTCCATTTTGACTTGACATTTAGTCAACTCAAAACGGAGTCCTTCTTATCGCAAAATTTTCTCGGACATTCTATTTTAATCTCTATGAGAAAAAGTGTCCTCTTTTTGAGTTGAGTGTAATTTTGTCAAAAGAGTATAGTCTTGCAGGTCTTTTTGAGCCTGATTTAGTGTATTCATCAAGCTCTTTTAAAATTGCAAGAGAAAGGAATTTTTTTCTGAAATTTCTTTTATCCAGCTTTTTCATCAATATCATTTCATAAGCTTTTTGTAATTCTGTTAACGTGAATTTTTGCGGCAGAAGCTGGAAAGCAATAGGACAAAATTCCAGACGTTCTCTTGTTCTCTTTAGAGAGTATTCAATAATTTCTTTGTGGTCAAATGCCAGAGCCGGAAGGCTGTTGACAGGATGCCATTTTACTTCGGTGATTTCCGTGTTTGGCTCAAAGGATAGCACAATGTCATCAGAACGTATGAGAGCAAAGTATGCACAGGTTATTACACGTGAATTAGGGTGACGAAGCGGGTCGCCAAAAGTGTATAACTGCTCAAGATAGATGTTCTGTACGTTAGTTTTCTCCTTGAGTATACGCAATGCTGCATCATCAAGTGTTTCTGATATTCGAATATAACCGCCTGGTAACGCCCATTTGCCTTTGAACGGCTCATGTGCACGTTTAACCAACAGTACCTTAAGTTGATCATCTTTGATAGTAAAAATAACTACGTCTGTGGTGACCTCATGGGTTTTTGTCTCTTTAAACATAAATCCTCGGCTTGTTTCGAACTCTTATTATTAATATTTTATTCCAAACAGATATTAAATAAAAAAGCATTTTGTATTATTTTGAGAAAAATTTACAAAATGCTTTTTTAAATTTTTACGAATTAAATTGCACCTGATAAAGTAACAATAGGAAGGTTTTCAAAGTAATTTCCTTTTAAAACATTATTTTCTTTATCAATGGTAAGAGCTTTGTTTACTGTAGCCGCTGTTCCTTTTTCCTGATATTTTATGATAGCGGGATCAGGATTAGCTTTTTGTGCATAATATTCATTCATAATCCCTTTTACAAAGCGTTTTGTCTCTGCAAAAGGCGGTACGCCTTTGTACTTGCTGACGTTACCGGGGCCTGCATTATAAGCGGCAAGTGCAAGTTCTATAGAACCGAATTTTTGGTACATCATTTTGTAATACATTAATCCGCCTCTAATATTGTCGCTTAGATAATACGGGTTGTAGCCTAATTTTCTTGCAGTTGACGGCATTAATTGAAATACGCCCACCGCACCGAAAGAACTTTTCTTTTCATGGACAAAGCCTGATTCCATCTTTGCAATGCTCAAACCCAGTGCAGGATCAACGCCCATTTCCAAAGAGTGTTTTACAATGTAATCTTTGACTGTGGCTTTTGAAGTTTCTGCTTGTACTTGGTTTGGATTTAATAAAATGCAAAGAATGAATAGTAAGGTTAGTGTTAGTAACTTTCTAATCAATGTTAATCCTCTGTTTTGTAACTTGATACGGAACGGACATTTATAAGACTTGCTCTTATGTGAATGGGCGAACCTTTTATGCCCTCCCGCAGAACTCTTTTTCTCATCTGATTGCTTTGACTTTCACAATGATTTTGAATCCGAGTTCTTGTTTATAATACTTCATAAAGATAAAAAGTCAAGCCCTGAGACATTTTTGACCTTTTATTCCCTTGTGCAGTGCGTTTTTTGAGAACAATTTCATTCTTTTTCAAAGTGTAATTTTTGTTAATTGGATGACTCAATATTCATTTGTGATAATATAGAAATGAGGGAGATTTGAATGCCAAGGAAAAAATGTATTGAAATTGTTCTGGATGTAGAGACGACAGGACTTGATTATAAAAAAGAGAAAATTATTGAATTTGCTGCAGTAAGACTGGAAAACGGTGTTATAAAAGACAGCTATGAGACCATGATTAATCCCAAACAGCATATCAGAAAATCGAGCATGGCTGTGCATGGTATAACTGAGGATATGGTTGCTGACAAACCTACAGAAGAAGAGGTTATGCCCAAAATACTCGAGTTTATAGGTGATTATCCGATTGTGGCTCACAACGCAATCTTTGATTATAATTTTATTAACGAAGCGTCAAAACGTTTGTATGGCAAGCCTATTGAAAACCAGAGAATTGATTCACAGTTTTTATTTAAGGAAGTTTATCCCGAGTTTGAGTCTCACGGGCTTGAAAATTTGATGAATAAATTCGGGGTTGAATTTGATACAAGACACCGTGCAATGGCCGATACAATAGGTCTTGCACAGGCTTACCCGAAACTGAAAAAATTGTATGAGAAAAAATATGACTGGCAGATGAAACAGATTGACAATATCGATTATCTGTTTGAAAGATTTCTGCGCATACAACAGGCAGTGCAGACCATGCAGTCAGAGCTTCAGGATTTAAAATCAATATTTAAATTGTATTTTGATGAAGGCGGAAAACCGGTAACAGCTACTACCGGCGAGACTCTTGTTTATCAATCTAAACAGTCTTATTCATACGACTTTGTACAGATTAAAGATATTCTTGATGAAATAGGTGCTCTGCCAAAGGCTGTAAAGCTAAACAATGGTTTTGTTGACAGGCTGGTTAGCGGTCACAGTCTGGATGAAGAAACCAGAGAGAAAATAAAAGCTGCCAGATGTGATTTTTCTGAGACAAGAAATATTCAGGTTATAAAGCCCGATAAACATCATTGCGATTGTAATAAGTAAAAAACCTGAACATCTGTTCAGGTGATTTTTGAATAGTCTAGTAGCCTTTATGTCATTATTTTATTAAATAGTTAGTAGAAAATGATTGTTTTTTTTATTTTACTATGCAATGAAGTTAGTACCGAATCTTGTTGCACCCAACAAAACGCATTCTTCAAGCATTGAATCGAGACTTCTGTAGATTTTTTTTGCAGGTTTTTTTTCTGCTTCTTCAATACCTGTTTTTATTTCATTATACTGCGCTGCGATTGCTAAAGTATAGTTTGCAAATGGATTAGTTGCGTTAATCATATATCTCTGACCTCTTTTTTGCTTACATATATATAAAGTAAAAAAGTATATAAAAATTGCTCAAAAGTATATACTTTGCTTAATATTTCTTTACATATAGCCTGAAACACATATATAGCGTCATGTATTTTAAAGAATTGTTAAGCATTCATTGAAATTTATTGCGCATACATTGTAATTTTTATCCCAGTAAATTTTAGAATTTTGTTTATTAGTATATGAAATATTTGTTGATGCCATAGAGACTGCTGTCTGTAAGTCCAGCATTTGTTCTTTTACAAGACCCTTTATTATGTCAGCAACAAATGTTGTGCTGCCTGCCATTGTGCCGTTTGCATCTACTGCTTTGCCGTCTTTCATAAATACTGTTTTGTTGCAAAATTCCATAGACGCTTTACTACTGTGTGTAATAGGCAAAGCATCGCTTATAAGTATAATTTTGCTCAATGGCTTTGTTCTAAATGTTATTTTTAATACATCTTTTTGCACATGTTTAAAATCCGCAATAAGTTCGGCTGCTATCCTGTCATCAGCCAATGCTGCAACGACTGTTGAATTATTTTTGTGAGAAAATTCACCCATTGCATTGTACAGATGTGTAACCTGAGCAACATGACTTAAATCGGTTGCAAGACAGTGACCTGCAGAAACTCTTACCCCTTTGCTTTTCAGATATTTGCATAGTGCGTAATTCTCATCAAGTTCCGGTGCCAGTGTCACTATTTTTATTATTTCGTCTTCAAGTTGAGAATAATTTTCAATAGTTGGTGCAAGCAGTTGTTTTTCGTCATGAATTCCTTTTTTGGCGGGATTTATAAAGCAGGCTTCAAGGTGCACACCGGCAATTCTTGCCATAGCTGTTGTTTCGGGTTCTTGCATTTTTATAGCTTTTTTTATTCGGGCAATCTGCTTTTTTAGATTGTCTGTGCTATCTGTTGCAAGTGTCGGGAAGAAAGTGCATACGCCATATTTGATTATTTTTTTTGAAAATTCAATAAATTCATCTTCACTGCATTTTGCAAAATCTATGCCAAAGCCCCCATGAATGTGTTGTTCAATGAGGGCATTTGTCTCTGTTAAATTATCTAATGGTTTGTCCATAACTTATATTATATAAGTTCTTCCAAATCTTTCAACAATCCTTTATGTTTGGAAGCATATTTGCTGCCTCTGGCTTCGATTGCCATTTTTAATATTAAAGGAAGATTCAAAGCCAGACCTTTTTCAGAAATATTATTCAAATAAACCTCTTCAAAATTATCCGGCAATCTTAGTGACCAGTTGCTGTCTCCTGATGTACCCGGTTTGTTGTAAGTGTCTTTAATTCCGAAGAAATCGGTAAAGAATACCTGAATATTTTCTGCTTTTGATGCAAAAATCTCGGCAAGTTTTACATTCATCAATGCTTTTGCATCAGTAGTGAGCTTAACAATCAGGTCATCTCTTTCTTTGCCCTGAAGTTCCGGATACATGTCATCAACCAGATTTACAACATTCAGATATCCTTCGTGGGTGTTAATCATTTCATCTGCCCACATAGAGATAGGCTCATTGTCGTGTGTGCCTACCATTGCCCAGCATCTCGGAACAATATTGCAGCATCTGTAAGGATGTTCGGGGTCTTCATGTTTTACAAACTGTGTAAGTCTCATACCCTGTAAATCGTATTCTTTCATTACTGATTCTACTGGGAATGTCAGTGTGCCTAAATCCTCGCAGACAATTGCGTCTTTGTTAAGACCTTCTTCTTTTGCAGCTGCAATAACAACTTTTTCTATCATTGCGCCGTATTTTTTGATTTGTTCTTTAGTTAATTTTTTAACTCTTTTTTCTTTGTCGTTTTCAAGTTCAAGATTCAAATCATCCATTGTTGCAATTGCGTATTGGGATAATTCAGGGTGCTCCGGTGAAGAATACAATCTTCCTGCACCGTCTTTTGGCATAGGTGTTTTGCCTGCTTTGTATACCCATGGGTCGATAAGTCCTACAATGTGGTCTATTCTTACACCGCCCGGATTTTCTTTGAACATTTTTTTATAAAGATGTTTTAAAAGCTGACCGGCTTCGCCTAAAGAACCGTCTTCGTTAAACATTTTCTTGGGGTCGACAACAGGGAATCCCCATGCCTGACCACTTTTTGAAAAATAATCAGGCGGGCATCCGAGCATCCAGCCTTCTAAAAATAATGACTGATAAGCCCAGCTGTCTCTGTCAGAGAAGGCAACCTGTCTGTCCGCAATCATTTTTAAATCATCTTTTTTTGCATATTTTCTTGTTGCTTCATTCTGTTTAGCCGCAACAAACTGGCAGAAGCAGTAATAATTAATAGTATCTGAATATTTGAGTCTGATTTCTTTTTCTCTTAAAAATACAGCTTTCTTTTCTTCATCTGTTTTTGGATTGAACATATTTCTGTCAGCCTTGTTATCCCAAAGCGGCCAGTAATCGTTGTTGTTTTCAATGGAAAGTGCTTCGTATAAGGCATCTTTTGAAAGCCAGAAATCATTTTCTTCTTTGAATTTTTCAAATTCTTTATTGAGCTTTTTGTTGTTCCATTCTTTAAAGTTCATGTAGGCTTCTTGCAAAGCTTCTTCCTGAGCTTTATAAATATAAGAATAAGCTGTTTTATTTATATCTTTGTTAGGGTTTTCATTGCAAATTTTATTGTAAGTTTCTTCAGAAAGGATATTTCCCCATTCTTTTGTTGTCAACTGTTCCAAATCAATGAATAAGGGATTTATGGAAAAAATTGTACCTGTATAAGGCGATGAGTCGCAGGCTTTTGTTTTACCCTGAGGTCCCAGCTGTATTGCGTTAAATAAGCCTGATGCAAAATCCATCAGATTTTTGCCGGCTTGAGAGTTCGGTGTGCCGAAACCGGTATTTTTTCCAGAAATAGAAGGGAAGCTGTTGCCGTGGACAATCAGCACAAAATTTTTCTTGCCTAGTTCTTTTAGCGCTTTGTGGCATACCTTTTTGAATTTCTTCATATCTTTTGTTTTTGCTTTGTCTTCGCAACAAATCATAAATTTACACCCCTTCTTAACTACTTAATAATCATATCCAAAATTATCCTACCATTTAGTATATTATTTTTATATAGTCAGGGTGCATAATTTATAACTGTTTTTACATTTCTTTACCAAACAGGAATTAAGAATTTATAAAAAATCTTGCCAAAACCTTGAAAAATCACGATAATAAAAGTAATTTAATGTTGCAGTGCAAAAGGAGAGTTAAAGTGACAACAGAATATGTTTATTTAAACGGTGAATTTGTAGATGCAAAAACAGCGTCAATCCCTGTAAGAAACCATGCTTTTTTGTACGGTACATCAGTTTTTGAAGGAATAAGAGCATATTACAATAAAGAAGAAGATCAGCTCTATGCTTTCAGAATGGAAGAGCATTTTGAAAGATTAATTAACAGCTGCAAAATTATGCATATGGATCCTAAGTTTACAGTTGAAGAATTTTGTAAATTAACAAAAGAATTATTAAAGAAAAACGGCTATAAAACAGACGCCTATATAAGACCTCAGGTATACAAAAACGCATTAAAAATCGGCCCTGGCTTGATAGATAATCCAGATGCTGTGTTAATCTTTTCTTTTGCTATGGGTGATTATATTGATTTAACAAAAGGTTTAAAAGTTTGTGTGTCTAACTGGAGAAGAAATGATGACAATGCAATCCCCCCGAGAGCCAAAGTTTCAGGCTCTTATGCAAATACTGCATTGATAGTTACAGATGCAAGGCTTGCAGGTTTTGACGATGCAATTGTACTTGATCAGGCAGGAAAAGTAACAGAAGGTTCCGCAATGAATCTGTTCCTTGTTGAGGGGGACACTCTTGTTACCACACAGACAACAGACAATATCCTTGTCGGTGTAACAAGAAATACAGTGCTTGAGCTGGGTAAAAATGTACTTGGTTTGAAAACAGCGGAAAGAGAAATCTCAAGAACTGAACTTTATGTTGCTGATGAAGCATTCTACTGCGGTACCGGCGCTCAAATCAGTCCTATAACATCTATAGACAACAGACCTATAGGTACAGGCTCTGTCGGCGAGCATACAAAGGAACTTCAAAAACTTTACTTTGATGTTGTTAAAGGCAAAGTTGAAAAATACAAAAAATGGTGTACACCGATATATGATTAAATATTTATTGCAGTGCCGGCTTATTTAGCCGGCCTGTGCTTTTATTTTGGGTACTTAGAAATTACCGGTATACAGAAAACTATGATTAAATTTTTAGGGCAGTGTGTTCAAAATTTTATAAGGACTTTAAAATATATTTTTAACGGACAAACAAAATTCGGCTCCGTTATATCTCAGGCTGCGATGATTAGTTATGATTCATTGTCCATCTCTTTGACAATTGTGTTTATTGCGGCGGCTGTAATCTCTTTGCAAATATCAAAACAGTTCCTTATGAGCGGTGCAGAAAGCTATGTCGGCGGTTTTATAGCAGTGGCTCTGGTTCGTGAAATTGCACCCGGGTTTGCTGCTCTGGCTATAGGAGCAAGAGCAGGCACCGCAATATGTGCGGAAGTAGCCAATATGAGGGTTACGGAACAGGTAGATGCAATAAAAACGCTGGGTGTTGACCCTGTCGGGTATTACTTTGCACCCAGATTGATTGCTTCAGCTCTTACCGTTCCTATGGTTGTAATACTGGCAGAGTTTATAGGTATAGTCGGCGGTATGATGGTTGCGTATTTTGCAATTGATTTACATCCCAATCGATTTATGAATACGGTATGGCTGTTGCTTCAAGCAAAAGATATTTATATAAGTATTTTTAAAGCATTTATCTTCGGTATTTTGATTACTCTCGTGTGTGCAACACAGGGGTATAAAACAAGAGGCGGAGCAAAGGATGTTGGTATTTCGACTACAAGGTCTGCAATATTGTCGACTTTTTATCTTCTTGCTGCTGATTTTGTTATCAACATAATTTTTTATGTGCATGTTGGTATTTAAGCTTTAACTTTTTTGTATTTAACTTGTTATTAAGAATTGTAACAATTTTATATACTTTTGAAATAACGCATATATAATCTGTTTTTATTTATATGTAAGTAAGATAGAAAGACAGGTGTATGTATTATGGGTAATCCGTTTGCTATTACTTCGGATGATTTGCTCAAAAAGCAGCAGGGCGTATCTGGCACAAAGGGTGCTGATGCTCCTAAAAATACTAAAGAAACCCGTGAGGCAAAAGAAAAAGAGCAGCTCGGTCATACAAATGTCTTGAATCAGACAAACGGCGGTTCTATGGTGACAACAGACGGTCGTTTTGAAAACTATGACGGGTTTACAAGAATTTCAACAAATGCAGCACAAACAAGAACAAGTTCTACAGATGGTGAATGCGAAGCTGCAACAGCTGATGCAAAAAATGCACAGAGTGATGCAAGCAGTGCAAAAAGTAAAGCAAATGATGCTGCAGATGTTGCTGAAAATGATAAAAAAGAATTAAGTGATTTAACCAAGAAAACTAAATCAAAAGAAAAACAAACAACATCTCAAGTAAATAAAAACTCACAAGAGATTGAAACTACTAAATCGGAAAATGAAACGCTAGAATCTGAGGCAGAAAGTATTAATGCAGAAATTGAACAATTAATGGCAGAAGATGGTCAAACATATACTGCACCTGATATTTCTGCAACTTACGATACAGGAGCATCCGCACAAAATTCAGGCGGTCAAGAAGCAGCTGCCGCATCTACAACTGCTGCGGGTACAGATTCAGGAGCAGCAGGCGGTATGTCTGTATCAGCCGGCAACGGCATGACAATGGGCGCAGCCGGTGGAGCCGACGGCGGACAAACATTTGCAATGAATTCGCTGCCAGCAGCCGATAGTCAGCCTGCAGCACCGACATCAATAACTGCTGTTTCTGCACAAAATTCTGAAGCACAGGGTAATCAGGGTGCCGCTAACAAGACACAAAATGGGCAGCAGCAACAACAGCAGCAGCAAGCTGCTAATAAGGCAAATTCTGCAAGCGGTTCATCCGTAAAAGCATTTGGATCAAATTTAACAAAACCAAAAGGTAAGAATGCAGACAAAGTTGCAGAATTAATGTCTGAAGTTTCTTCTAAAAGTGCAACTATACAGTCTAATTCCAATAAAATTTCTTCTTTAACATCAAATAGCAAAGTAATGTTAAATTCAGCTTTATCATATACAAATAAGGCTAAATCGACCTCTGAAGCTAAAAAGGCAAACAACCAAAATGGTCTTAAAATAGCACAAGCTACACAGCTGACAGGTGCAGCAACAACTACAACAGGCGGTATTATTACCGGTGTTGCATCATTAAAAATGTCTAACCCATTTACGGCTGCAGCAGGCGCAGCACTAATGCCCTGGGGTATCGGAACAACGGCCGCAGGCGGTGCAACTACAGCAGCAGGCAGCTTTGCTGCAGGCAAAACCACAGATGCAGTTCAACAGGCCGGTACAACTACTTCACAAACATTAAATAGTCTTGCGGCTTTAAATACAGCAAAAAAACAAGTATAGATATAAAAAATTGACTATTTCAAAACACCTGATTTATCAGGTGTTTTT
>CALUVO010000032.1 GCA_944324245.1 Candidatus Gastranaerophilales bacterium
TTTCGCCTCAGCTCAACGGCAAAAGAAGGCAAATCCGCTTCTTGGATTTTCTTCACGCTCAACACTGTCATTCGCTGCGCTGTCGCTTGTGCTCATTTCGTGTCTCGCTCCCCGGACTGGGTTCGGGCTCCGCCCTCACACGGCGTCCGTCCGAAAATCCGCTGTCTTGGATTTTCTTCACACTCGGACAGTTTCAAATTTTATACTGCACGCTGTACGCATCAGGATGCCCTCTGGTACAAGCGAAACCGCCCCAGACAAACTAGTGTTGAGGATTCTTTTAAAATCGTAGTATAATAATATATACGCATAGCCGCCAGAAATTTTGCTTGAGGAGTTTAAAAAATGAAAAAAATATTAACACTTGCCGTTATATTTTGCACTGCAATTATCTTTGTTACCGGAGCATGTCCGGTGCCTAAAAACACCTCTAAAAATATAGAAATAACAAAAAACTTTAACGGTCTATATATTATAAAAATTCCTAAAGAAAGAAACAGCATAATAAAACCGTATGTATCAAAAAGTCTTATATACAATAAAGATGTTTTTGCAAAAACCGGTGCAGAACTTGTTATAAATGCAGGCTATTTTGACCCCAATAACCAGAAAACATCCTCTTATGTTGTTATTGACGGTGAAACAGTTCTTGACCCGACAACAAATAAAAGTTTGATGGAAAATAAAGAACTGAAACCCCACCTGCAGACTATATTAAACAGAACGGAATTCAGGGTATTATCCTGTGGAAACCGTACAGAGTATGATATTGCAGCTCATAACGCCAAAGTGAATCATGGATGTAAAATCGTGCATTCTATACAGGCCGGTCCTATGCTTTATCCTGATTTGAAGCTTTCCAGAGAGTATTTTGTCACAAAAGATAAAGACGGAAATGTAACAAGAGACTCGATTACCGCTCTCAAAAGATGCGCAAGAACCGTTATAGGCATAAAAAACGGTGATATTTATATTATAATTGCAAATATGTATCACAAACGGACTCTGCCCGAGATGTACAAAGTATGCAAGCAGCTGCATCTTGACAAAGCAATGAACTTTGACGGCGGCGGCTCAACTTCTTTAAACTATAAAGGGACAGACAATCCACAATACAAAAATTTTGAGATAATTTCTGATAAAAAGGCAAGTGCAAGAAAACTTAAATCTTTCCTTGTTATTGAATAATTTATTATTACAATGTAATTATGACAGATGAAAAATTAAAAGAACAATTTTATAAAGTTTTGGGTGATATAGAATCTCCTGACGGATTGTTTATGCATACAGATATTGAATCATTTGATTTTAAACCAGGGCTTAAATATTCAAGAACAGATTTTATCTCCGATATAATCCGAATAATTTCACCTTATGATACGAATGTACAAACTGATATGACAGGATTTTTCGGGTTTGTAATTGAAAAGAATGCGGAAGGAAAAAATACAATAAAAGGCTATCCTTCCGTTGTTAACCTTGATAGGGATGATATTACTCCAGATGCTGTAAAGATTTTTGACTGCGTAAAACGCTTTACTCTGGATAATGAAGTTGTTGTATATAATAACAAAGCCATGGCTAAATACTTAAATGTTATAGTCAAAGCACTACCCGAGTTTTTAACTTTAATAGATAAAGTCCAGCATAAAACACACAGTTACAGTGTGGATGTGCATACCCTGAAAGTTTTACAGGGTGTTATGCAAAACCCCAAATACACCTCTTTGCCGGAAGAAGACAGACGGGTGCTGCAGATAGCAGTTTTGCTGCATGATATTACAAAAAAAGAAGGCGAAATTGACAAATCACATCCGTCTTGCGGAGCAAAAGACACAGGATTTATTCTGAATAAATTCGGCATGACCTCTGATTTGAGAAAAAGAATATGTTTGATTATAAAAAATCATGACTGGCTGGAAAGATATAATAAAGGTCTCACTTCTGCAGAAGATTTTGCAGATGAATTGAAAAACGGCAACGATTTTTTAATGCTTGCAATCATGGCAGAAGCGGACTTAAAAGCTGTTAAAAGAGACGGAGAGTTTTATGAAAGATATAAAGATGTTCTGGACAGGGGATTTAAGGAAATAAGCTCTTTGATACACAATCACTTGAGCGCAGCATAGGTCATATATGTTTGTAAAGTCTGTTGAATTGAAGAATTTTAGAAATTACGAGGATTTGAGCCTCGAATTTTCTCATAACAAAATTCTTTTGATAGGCAAAAATGCACAGGGAAAGACAAACCTGCTTGAGTCATTGTATTATTTGTCGTGTCTCGGGTCTGCACGTGCAAAAACCGACAGCGAGCTGATTCTGTGGGGAAAAGATTTTGCAAAACTAAAAGCGATAGTTTTAAAAAATGATATGGAAAAAGAACTGGAAGTTCTGATAAATCCGCCAAAAAGAAAAGAGTTAAAAATAAATCAGGTCAAAAAAAATAAATCATCTGAATTTTGTACAAATCTGTCAGTGGTATCTTTTTCCGTCAATGACCTGCTGTTATTGCGCGGGGTTCCCGATGACAGAAGAAGCTGGCTTGATATGGCAATAAGCCAGATTTATCCTGCATATCCGGACAGGATTTCCAAATATAATAAAATCCGTGTCCAGAAAAACAACCATCTTAAAGAAATAAAAGGCAATATTAATGCGGATACAAGCCTGCTTGACGTATTTAACAGCCAGATGGCCGTTACCGGAAGCAACATAATATTTTTACGTCTGAAATTTTTAAAAGAACTCCAAAAAATTGCTATGGAAAAGCATCTGCAGATTGCGGAAAATGAAACGCTGACTACCGTATATAATTCAACAGTAGCGGAAGATATAGATTTTTGTCTTCAAAAAGATTTAACTGTAGAAGAAATTGCAAATAAATTTACGCAGAAGCTTGAAGAAAGAAAACTTGAAGAAATTATCCGTGCACAGGCTCTTGTCGGACCGCACAGGGATGATGTTTCATTTTTTATAAACGGCATAGAAGCAAAAAAATTCGCTTCTCAAGGACAGCAAAGGACAATTGTTCTGAGTTTGAAACTTGCGGAACTTGAACTTATAAAAGAAAAAATAGATGATACGCCGGTATTGCTGCTGGACGATGTACTGGCTGAACTCGACAATATAAGACAGAATTATCTTTTAAATGCAATCGGTGAGAATATACAAACTATTATTACCTCTGTAGATACTCTGCACTTTGATAATGAGTATTTAAAAGATGTTGAAATATTTAAAATTTCCAGCGGTAAACTTGCAGACAAAAATGATTGAGCATTGCTGCGCTGACAAATTCTGCCGCACATGCAGTTTACAAAATTAAACATTATACAAAACAGTGAAACAAATTTTTTTTTACACAGTCTTTAGAGTTAAGAGAAGAGAAAAAGGTTTATCAATATTTCAGATATTAAATTAATTGAGCTTTGTGTTATTATATTGTTAACCTAAGGATATAATAGGGAAAAGGGGTAAAATTTTGAAAATTAATATGAAAAAATACAGCTTAATCGCTTTTGCACTGCTTGTATTTTTTACAGCAGGTGCAATAACAAACTCCGGCGGAGTATTTGCTTCCTCACCGCAGCAGCTTTATGAACAGGTATGGAAACTTGTAAATTCAAAATATGTAGATTATACAAACAATCAGCAAGATTGGAAAAGATGGCGCAATAAATATGATAAGGTTATAAAAACAGATGAAGATGCTTATATTGCTATACAGACAATGCTTGCCAGCCTGAATGACCCTTATACAAAATTTCTGGACCCAAAAGAATTTGAAGAAGAAACCAGTTCCATTAAAGGTTCTTTAAAAGGAATAGGTGTTCAAATAGGCTTAAGGGACGGCAAACTGCTTATCATTGCACCTATAGAAGACACTCCCGGTGAAAAAGCAGGTCTGATGGCAGAAGATGAAATCCTCGAAATCGATGGTAAATCTACAAAAGGCATAACTATTGATAAGGCTGCAGACAGAATAAGGGGTGAGGAAGGAACTTATGTTACATTGCTGATTAAACGTAAGAATCAACCAAACAAGCTCTACAAAATTCAGCGTGCAGAAATAGAAATAAAATCTGTTTCAACTAAAATACCGGAAAACGCAAAGCTTGATGACAAAGTAGGTTACATAAGGCTCAGTTCTTTTATAAGCAAAAATGCAACAGAAGAATTTGAAGCAGCATTAAACCAGTATAAAGATAAAAAAGGCTATATTATAGACCTTCGTTCAAATCCGGGCGGGCTTTTGAGTAATGCTATTTTGATTTCCGATATGTTTCTTGACGGTGGAATAATTGTAAGCACCGTTGACAGAGACGGTTACAAAGAAACCACACGTGCAACCAAAAAATATGTTACTGACAAACCAATTGTAATACTTATAAACAAAGGTTCAGCCTCTGCAAGCGAAATATTCTCGGGTGCAATGAAAGACAACAAACGCGCGCTTCTGGTAGGAGAAAATACCTTCGGCAAAGGGCTTGTACAGGAAGTTAACAAACTTATGGGCGGTTCCGGTGCAAATATCACTATACAAAAATATTTGACGCCTAACGGCACTGATATAAACAAAAAAGGAATTGCACCGGATATTACGGTTGAATTAACCGAGGAAAACATAAAAGCAAAAGATGATGTTCAGCTCAAAAAAGCTAACGAACTACTTTTGCAAATGATACAAAGCTAGTCATTTTGTATTAAAGAAAATGCTGATAATTAGTGATTAATATAAAAATATCAAAAGCCGCACTCAAGTGCGGCTTTTGATATTTTGCTAAAAAAACTATTTTTGGGTAATCTAGAATTTAACCTCTGGAACTTTTTTCTCTGCCTCGGGAGTATTAAAATATTCTCTTGATTTGATTCCTATCATTGCAGCAATGATTGAAGTCGGGAATGTTCTTATTCTTGCATTCAACTGCTGCACGCTTTCGTTATAGTCTTTTCTTGCTACAGCGAGCCTGTTTTCCGTACCGGCAAGTTCATCCTGAAGATTAATAAACTGTTTGTCCGCTTTCAAATCCGGATATCTTTCCACAACCATAAGCAGTCTGGACAATGCGTTGGACAGGTCGCTGTTGCTTTGCTGGATTGCCTTCATGTCATTTTTATTCATTGCACCGCCAAGCTTGGAACGTGCATCAGCAATTTCTGTAAACACTGCTTTTTCATGTGCAGCGTATCCTTTTACTGTAGCAACAAGGTTTGGTATAAGGTCATTACGTCTTTTTAACTGGTTATCAACCTGTGCCCATTTGGAATTTACGTTTTCATCCATTAGCTGGAGGCTGTTGTATGTACCTATAAATGCGCTGAATATCATTACAACCAGAAGCGCAATTACGCCTAAAATAATCCATCCTGTTTTGTTCATTTCTTTCTCCTTATAAATTATTTATGTATTCTAAAAGTTTATCAAGTTGTTCTATAGTTTTATCGGACATTTCAATAATTTCTTTTCTGGTCATAGCACAGTATTTTTCTTTAAAACACAATATCTTTTCATAAAAAGCTCTGTCGCAGGTATAGAGTTCCGAAATTTTGTTCAGATTTTCGTGTGCGGAATTTGATACTTCAATATTTTTCAGTCTTAAAACCGTTTTAAAAATCGCATTTATAGTTTTTACAACCGGCGTTATGCTTTGTTTCAAATATTGTGGATTATCAGCATAAAGCAGGTAATGGCTCCTGAATTTCATCAGCAGGTTTTTTGTTTCGGTTTCGCATCTTAAGCGCAAATCTTCTCTTTTTATCTCAATATTACAGATTAAATTTTCTCCGTATAAAATTTTGTGGTTTTCTTTTATATCCGCATACTCCATTGCATAAGTGTCGGCGGAATTGAACCATTCTTTTTCTCCCATAAAAACAGGCTCCGTGTTTTTGTTTTTGTCAAAAAAACCGCCCATCCATTTTTTTGCGGGTTTGGAAATATTTTTTATGTCTTCACCGGAAAGATTTTCAACTATTATTATTAAATCTGCATTTCCGTCTATGCATGATATATCGGCATTAGCTTTTGAACCATAGACAAAAACACTTTTCAGCCTCTGACCGAAAGTATTTTTTAATTCTTCTGTAAATTTGTCCAGTTTAGTCATATTTTTATATCCTTATTTTTACCAACTGCCGGAAGCGCCTCCGCCTCCGAAACCGCCTCCGCCGCCAAAGCCTCCGAAGCTGCCGCCGCCGAAACCGCCCGTGCGATATCCTCCACCGTACGGAATGAATATCGGGAAAAAGCCTGTTCTTATACATAAAGAGAGTACAACAATAAATATCAAAAACCCGAGCGCATCAGGTTCTTCCGGCTGCTGAGGTACGGGTGAATTTACGGAAAGTTCGGTATTATAGCCCTTTGCGACTGCATTTGCAAGAGAGTAAGCGCCTCTATGGATACCGCTTTCATAATCACCTTTTTGAAAATACGGCAGCATATCCGTATCACGGATTCGGCCGGCTTTTCCGTCAGGTATAATACCTTCCAGACCGTAGCCGATTTCTATTCTCATTTTTCTGTCATTAGGTGCAACGAGAATAACCGCTCCGTTATCTTCACCTTTTTTGCCGAGTTTGTATTTTCTGCCTATTTCCAGAGCTGTTTCTTCTACACTTCTGCCGTCTAAAGAATTAACTGTTACAACTGCAATATCGGAGCCTGTTTTCTTTTGCAAATCCCACAAAAAAGCATTTATATTATCTTCTGTATTTTTGCTTAAGATTCCTGCATTGTCGGAAATAAATGCATTAAAATTATAATTTGTATCCGCAAAAGCACTCTGCAATACGAAAGTAACTAAAAACAGCGCTAAGATAAAAATTCTTTTTAACATGGTAATAATTATATTATCATTTAAAGAATTTTCAATAATCGAGAGTATAGTGTATAGGCAAACTGTTTTAAAAAATATATAATATATGTGTCAAAATGTGTTCAGGAGTTTGAGTGGATACAAAATATCAAAAAAGAATTCTCTTTGTAGGCATGCCTGATATGGCAATAGTTTGTCTTTCAAAGCTTGTATCAGACGGATTTAATATAGTAGGTGTTGTACCGCCTCATATCAGTGAAACGACATACGGTTTAATGTGTAATTTTACAAAAAGCCTGAAACTGTCGCTTATTACTTATGAAAGGCAGATGGATGAACTTGATTTCTTGCATAAAATAAGACAGTTAAATGCAGATATTGCGGTTGTCTGCTCTTATAATAAAAAAATACCTCCTGAACTTTTAAAATGTGTTAAAAGCGGGTTTGTAAACTGTCATCCGTCTCTTTTGCCCGAGTACAGAGGTGGGAACCCGTACAGCAATGTTTTGATTAATGATGAAAAAGAAACAGGCATTACCCTTCATTTTATGGATGAAAACTTTGATACCGGTAATATAATTGCACAGAAAAAAATACCTGTAGAAAACAAAGAAACAATGGGTACACTTTTTAACAGGATGAATTATTTGTGTGCAGAATTTTTGTCAGACTTTTTAAAACAATATGAACAAAACACAGAAATTATTTCTTTTCCACAGCCCGAGGGAGAATTTAAAAAAGCACCGGCAATAGATTCACGCAATATGAAAAATTTTATTGACTGGAGCAAAGATGCAGCTTATATAGAACGTTTTATAAGAGCATTGAACCCGTTTATAACTGCAATGACCAACTTCAGGGGTGTTTTTGTAAAAATATACACTGCAGATTTTTCTGATAAAAAGGTAAAAGAAGCTCCCGGAACGATATGTTCCGTAAAAGATACGGTAGGTGTTGCAACAGGAAACGGGATTTTGTACATAAAATCTTTGCAATTTGGCACATATATGATTAGTGATGTAAAATCTTTTATAGAAAAAGTTAAACCGAAAGTCGGGGAGACCTTCGGACGTTAATTCCGGCGGAGTAATAAATAAATATGGAAAGTCTGAAATTTGTAACGGCAGGTCAGCCTATCTGTAACGGCACTGCAGGATATGAAAATGCATTTAAAATTCTTGAAGGTTTAAAACTTGACGGGCTTGAGCTTGAGTTTGTGCACGGTGTCAGGATGACTGTGCAAAATAAAGAGCTTGTAAAAAAAGTTTCAAAAGAAAAAGGCATGGTCTTAACCGCACACGGGCCTTATTATATAAATTTGAATTCCAAAGAAGAAGAAAAAATCGAAGCCAGTATTACAAGAGTTCTTGATACAGCAAGAATAGGCAAAGAACTTGGTGCATATTCAGTTACCTATCATGCTGCCTTTTATATGGGTATGAATCCTGAAGATGTCTTTAAAAAAGTAGCAACATCAATGGAAACTATATGTAAAACCCTTGGTGAAGAAGGAAATGACATCTGGGTAAGACCTGAAACAACTGGAAAGCCAACCCAGTGGGGGAATCTTGAAGAAATTGTAAAACTGTCAAAAGATTTTAAACAGGTATTGCCTTGTGTTGATTTTTCTCATCTTCATGCCCGCACAAACGGTAAATACAATACCTATGATGAGTTTTGTTCCATTTTTGAGCATATAGGAAAAGAACTCGGCGATTATGCTCTCAACAATTTTCATGCACATATTGCCGGTATAGAATACGGTGAAAAAGGAGAGAAAAAGCATCTTATGCTCAAAGAAAGCGATATGAATTATAAAGATTTAATGAAAGCTTTCAAAAAATTTGATATTAAAGGTGTTGTGGTTTGTGAAAGTCCGGTTATGGAAGAAGATGCAGTGCTTTTAAAAGAATATTATAATAGTTTATAATTATAATTCTTCTGGAATCACTCTCGGAAATTGATATCTCAGAGCTTCTCCTTTTCGAATATATTCCATTACACCTCTTTCTGCTTCTGCCCAAGCTTCCTGTTCTAGAAGATTTGCTCTGTATTGTTCATAATTTACGTCTCCTGAAACATAATTTTTATGAGCATTATAGTAAATTCGACCTTTCTTTATAGCTTCTTTGGAAGTTTCTTCTCCGTGTTTTATAAGACATTCTGTTGTATATTTTGTATCAAGCATTCTTGTTCTGCCCATAAATTCGTACTGTTTTGCATGTTTAACTTCATGAAAAGCAGTACCGACAATACTGTTTTTGGGACGATACAAAAAATTAAAGTTAATTGTACCTGTTTCATGGTTGAAAGAGCCTTTTGTCGTAGCATTAGGTATATATGCATCTTCAACATTTATATTTAAATCATCAAGATTAGATTTTTTTAATGCAATATGAGTAACAGGTTTTCTCATGTCATCTGCATCATACATTCTCAGCGTAAGATATTCATCATTTTTTGGAACATGCGCATTTTGAGCTGAAATAATTTCTGTAATCTGAGGAATACCGGATGAATCTTTCTTTGTTTTAAAAACCAGAGATTTTTTTTGTGGAAGTATGTATAAATGCGAAGAAGGAACAGGATATTCCGTAATCGAGTGAATTTCTTCAACAGGCGGTTTTATGTCTCTTTCCGTTGTTGTTACTCTAGTAATTGTCACATAATCAGCTTTATCCCAGAATTTGTCTGTATGCACAAATTGCTTTTCAGAAGAAATTTTTGTCCATATTTTAGATCGGTTAGCAGGACTGAGATTTTCAAATGTTTGAATCAAACGGCCTTTAACATCTTTTTTCAGATTAGATACCAGTTCACGATAAATACGGATTTTTTCAGGTATATTAAAACCTTTATATTCAAAAATTCTTTCAATTATCTTCCCGTTTTTGTCTCTAAAGGTTGTTATTATTTTTTGAAATTCCGGATTATCTGTTTTGGCAATAACTACTTTGTCTGCAGTTGCTGCTTTTTGTGAACTTATGCCAATAATCGTAACCTGAGGAGCATCCGGGCTAAGATTCAATTCCCGAGATATAACGGTATACGGCTTTGTTTTTGCAGTTTCTCTGCTAAATGGTTTTACAAATTTGTTAATGATAGGTTTTAATTTGTCAATTTGCATAAAAATTTTCAGCTTGTGTCATTTTGTTCTTTGTTAAATGTAAAACCGGAAAATAAAAAAAATTGCCCTTACCGGTTTTTGTTTCCGGTTATTATTTTGAAATCTCCAGCTGCTCTTCAATGATTGCAGGTTCAGGGATTTGTTTTGCATTTTTTGCGCCCAGTTCTGTTAATCTTTCACATTGTCTTATTACATTGTCACGGCCGGCAAGCTTTGTCATAGCTCTTGACAGGTTTGTTTGTATTCCGTTTAAATCTTTCACCATATCGGCAAATTTGTCTATCATTTTGCCTGCAAGTGCCGCTATTTCCTGTGCGTTTTTATTCTGTCTGTTAACCATATTAAAACTGTTTATTATTTTTAATGCCGCAAGCAAAGTGGACGGAGATACAGGCATGATTTTATTTTTCCACGCAAGCTCCCATAACTCTCCGTTGTCCGCAAACAGCATAGAGTAGCAGCTTTCTACAGGTATAAACATAAGAACATATTCAGGAGAGGTATACTCTTCTATTTCAAAATATTCTCTTTTAGACAAACCTGCGATATGTGTTTTTACGGAATCTTTAAACTGTTTGAGTGCACTCTGGGCTTCTTCTTCATTCTGTGCATTTATATAAGCATCATAAGAAGCAAGAGAAGTTTTTGCATCTATAAAAACAGCCTTATTATCCGGCAAAAATATGGTTGCATCAGGTTTTTTTGAGCCGAAACCCGTCTGTGTATCATATTCTTCTCCCTTTCTTAAGCCGGAAAGTTCCAGAACTTTTTCCAGAATCAATTCACCCCATCTTCCCTGCTTCATATTATCGCCTTTTAATGCAGAAGCGAGAGTGTTTGTATCGTTTGAAATTTTTGTGCCTGTTTCTATTACTTCTTTTATATGCATATCAAGCTTTGCACCCTGCTCTATGTTGTAAGTGGATTGCTTTTTAAGCTCTTCAAATTTTTCTTTAAAAGGTTCCAGAATTTCTGTTATTCTTTCTTTTGACATGTTGGAAAAATCCTGCGTAGTTTCTTTAAAAATCTTGTTTGAAAGATTTTCAAACTGAAGCTGCATTTTTTCATAAATATCTTTGTACGCCTGTTCAAAAGAAGCTGTTTTTTCTTCGTTTTGCTTTTTCATAACAAAAAACATGCAAACAGCTCCCAGCACAATACCGATTAAAAATATAACAAGTCCCAGTATCATTTCCATAACTATCTCCTCCGGATTACTTATTATTTTATCATAAGTGCAGAATATTATTGAATTTTGATAAAAATAGAACTATAATAATTAATATTACATTAATCTTGCGGGAGATTTGGTTTTGTATAATAAAAGATGGTACGACAAGTACGATGAAACAAGAGTTGCACTGGATTTGCTCAAAAATTTGCATGTTACTATCCAGAAAAAATTGTCAAACGATATTATTAACGTTGCCAGTGCTATAAAAACCGTACACAGAGAAAATGATACGGCACCTTTGAGTATAGGCTTAGAAAGAGTGCTCGGACTCTACCAGACTAATAAAGGCAGACGCTGGTACGACAAACAGCCTGAGTTGTCTGTTGCAATAAAAACAATTTCGACATTACCTGAAAGTGATTATGTAAATATCATGGAAGGTATTGCAATGTCGTTGAAGTAGGACGATATGACAGACTTTAGCCGCAACGAACTCATCTGGGGAAAAGAAAATCAGCAAAAGCTTAAAAGCAAGCATGTAACTGTTTTCGGCCTTGGCGGTGTGGGCGGATTTGCTCTTGAATCTTTAGCAAGAGCAGGTATTGAAAATTTTACCATTGTTGATTTTGATACGGTTTCCGATTCCAACATAAATCGCCAGATAATAGCTCTAAATTCTACTGTGGGACAGAAAAAAACAGATTTGTTTAAACAGAGACTGCTTGATATAAACCATGCAATAAATCTTGAATGTATCTGCGATTTTTACAATGAAAATTTAAATCAGGAAATTTTTAAATCAAAAACAGATTATGTTGTGGATGCAATTGATACAATGCGCTCAAAAATAGATTTGCTGGTATATTGCAGGGAAAATAACATTCCCGTTATAACATCAATGGGTGCCGGCAATCGTTTTGACCCTACACAGCTTTATATTACGGACATTAAAGATATAGAAAACAAAAAATGTACATTTACAAAAAATGTGCTCTATCAACTGCAAAAGCGGGGTATAACGGAAGGCATAACCGCTGTTTGCAGCAGAGAGAACCCTCATGTGCTTGAAAAAGTAGAAAATATTGAAAATATAGAAACTTCAAAAGGGGAAAAAATAGAATTTAAAAAATTTACCCCGGGCTCTACTCCTTTTGTACCGGCTGTGGCAGGATATTACATGGGATATTGTGTTGCAAAAGAGCTGCTTGAAATGACTTAAGACTATCTGTTTTTCATTCAAAAATTTATAATTCAACAAAAAGAAAATTAAAGCCCCATGTGGTCTCACAAGGGGCTTTTTATACAAATACTTAAAAAAGCTAATTTATAATAAATGTTCTATACAGGAAATAAATTGTACCGGATATCATTACGCATATAGGAATAGTCAAAACCCATGCCCATACGATATTTCCTATAACACCCCATTTTACTGCATGTGCTTTATATGTTGTTCCAACGCCCATAATAGCAGTAGATATAACATGAGTTGTGCTCAAAGGTACACCGAAATGCGACGCAAGCAAAATAATGGAAGCTGCTGAAGTCTCTGCGGCAAAGCCGTTAATAGGTTTGAGTTTAATAATTTTACTTCCCATTGTACGGATAATTTTCCATCCGCCGGACATAACACCTAAACTCATAACAGTAGCACAAGATAGAATTACATATACAGGAATATCAAAACTGCCCTGAGCATTGTGTTTTACAATACCGCCTGCAAGAAGTGCAAGTGTGATTATACCCATTGTTTTTTGAGCATCGTTAGAACCGTGGCTCAGCGCCATAAGCCCTGCAGAAAATATCTGGCATCGTCTAAAGCGTCTGTTTACTTTATCAGGGTTGGCTTTGTAAAAAATTCGAAGCAATACTGCCATAACAATAAGACCAGTAACAAAACCTATAACAGGAGCCATAAACATAGGAGCTATAACTTTATCCACAAGTTCCAGAAATCTTACACAGCCCCAGCCCGCATTTACTACTGAAGCACCGATAAGCCCGCCAATCAAGGCATGTGAAGAGCTTGAAGGAAGCCCGAAAAACCAGGTAATTAAGTTCCAGATAATAGCTGCGCAGAGGGCACAGAATATTACATGTAATGTAATTGTAGAAGGGTCAACAATACCTGCTCCGATTGTTTTGGCAACATGCGTACCGGTCAACGCTCCCGTAAACTCCAGTGCTGCACCGTAAACTACAGCCTGACGCGGGGTTAAAACTTTTGTTGAAACTACCGTTGCAATAGCATTTGCTGCATCATGGAAACCATTTATATATTCAAATACGAGTGCTCCGCCTACTACCAAAACCAACAATACTATAGAAACTGTCATATAATTATCTTTCTCTTATCTAATAAAAATGTGGAACATTTCAGAATAAGTCTAACTCTGTTTTAAAACAACATTTACAACCGCATCTGATACCGAAAAACAGGCATCCAGAGCATTTTCAATATCTTTGTGAATATCTCTCAGTTTTATAACTGTCAGTGCATCATATTTTCCTGAAAATAATTCATCTATTGCGTGATAGTGAATTTCATCCCCGTGGGATTCTATTTCTTTCATTTTCAGGTTTGTTTCCGTCATTTCTTTTATTGAACTGGATTTTTTGAAGTTATGGATAATGATTTTTAATTCTTCTGTTGCTTTATACAGTGTTTCTGCCTGTTTTTGCATATTTTCTGTAAAGTTTGCGAGCCTGTATACTTTAAGATTCAAAGATGCTTTTACTATTCTTTTGGTAATCTTATTCAACAAAGAAGCTATGGCCTGAATATCTTCTCTGTCTATAGGAGTAATCAAAGTAACATTTAGTTGATGAAGAGTTTCTTTTAAAAGATCATTGCTTTTGTGTTTCAATCTTTTTGCATTAATTACATGGTCTTCTGTAAGTGAAGTTGTGACAATCTCTTTGTACAGATTTGCTACATCATTGCAAACTTTTGCACTTTCTTCAAAAAGAGTATAAAAAACTTTTTCTTCCGGAGGCAAAATGTATGCTAACAAATTGAATTTACTCATCTTAATCCCTTTCACATATTTTTTGAATTGTGCAAGGCAGAGTTAAAACTGCCATAGCCAAAAAGGCACACACAACAACTCTACCATAAAAAAGTATTTTTCATGGCAATTAAAAATGATAAAGTAAAGAAATTATTACAATTGAATTAAGACAAAAAAAATGATAGAGTATTCAAAGCAAATGCAAATTCGGAGCAGACATGAGACCTGATTTATTTGATAAAAAACTTAATCAAGACAAAATTTATAATCAAGAAGAGTCCGAAAATCCATTTATGGGGCCGGTTATGGTTGTTGCTATGGTATTTATACTTGTTTCTTTGTTTATAAGCAACATTAGTTATATGAAAAAAAATCCGAATATGAGCAGAATTAAAGGATTTAAATTTTTAAATATAAAAAATGTGCCGATAACATTTGATATTCCTCAAAAAGTAGTGGACAATACTGTTCGTATAGATAAACTTGCAAATGTACTTTATGCAAATAAAAAAGTTATTTATCTTGCATATCCAAAATCCTGTCCCCAAACAGCAGGATATTTAAAAAGTCTTGAAAATCTTATATCTCAAAATCCGGATATTAAATTAAAATATTACTATTATCCCGATCCTCAAGATTCAATGACAACTGTTATCTGCCAGAAACCCGGTGTTACTGACTGCATACAGAATTTTTTGTTTCAAAATTGCGGGAATAATGCCTGTATTGTAAACAGTCCGAAAAGACAGTTTAAAGTTATTTCCAATACCGATGCACAGGCTGCTTATGATGCTATAGTTGAAAATCTCAACTGGTAAAATTCTTTACTCCTTGCCGATTTTCCAGCGGAATCCGGCTGAGAAGGAGATACCGTTTCGGCCTCCGTTGTGTATCATTGCCTGGCCGTATGCCATGAATCTATCGTTAATAAGTTTTTGCAGGCCGACTCCATACTGTACGTACGGTTTTATGCTCATCTCAGGCAGTCTTACGTCATTTGCTGTTACTTTGCTATCCTGCAGGAGGTTCCATATCATGTTCACTCCTATATATGGCTGCCAGCCGTTTTTTAGGTTTCCGATTA
>CALUVO010000033.1 GCA_944324245.1 Candidatus Gastranaerophilales bacterium
AAGAAAAACAAGCTGATTAAAACAGACTCTAATGTATTTATCTTCAAAATTTTCTAAACGCTGACGCTAACGAAAATTTTGTTCGTAAATACAAAGAGTCTGTAATCAAGGTTACAACGGCAGAGCCGTCTTACACTTCGTGTGCAGCTTCGCTGCTAATTAAATTTCTAATAATAAATATTATCAATATTATCAATATATGAAATCTGTCATCAAAATACGTAAAACATACAAGGTTGACAACGTTTTAAAATTTTTTGTGGAATTTACCTATATAACTCCTAATATTTTTAGAAAATAAGCTTATCTTACATATTTATATTTCGAAGTTCTTCATAAGCGTTTACGAGCCTGTTTCTCATTTGAAGAGCCATTTGCATTGTAAGATTAGCCTTTTGTGAAGCAATCATTACATCATGTACGCTTATATCACCGCCTGCAGCAAAAGTTTCGGCTGCTTCATAAGCAGCATTTTGTGAATCATTTACACTGTTAAGTCCGTCAGAAAACGCCTTGCCAAAACTGTTTGCCATATTTTCAACCGGAGAATCACTTTTTTTAGTTCTAGAAACACCTTCTGTTTGTGTTATATTGTCAAGTCTTTCAATGGGAGAAATACCCAGGTTTTCAAGCCCGACATTCATTTGAATACCTGTATTTATAATCGTACCCTGAGGTAATGATGCATTTTGCTGCATTTGATGATTTAACACACTGTCAAAAGCTGTCATTCCGTTTTTATCAGAGCCGATATTAAAAGACTCCATATTTTGTGAAAATATTTTGTTATAGTTTGATATTGAATTGTTTGCTATTTGATTAAACTGCAATTTTTTATCTCCCGTCTAGTTGATTGGTTGATACAGTGCTTTAAATTCGAAGTGCAGCAGAAATCATACCTTTTGTTGTTTCCGCAGTGGTGACATTTGCTTCATAAGCTCGTGAAGCAGATACCATATTTACCATCTCTTCAACTACATTAATATTAGGTAATGTCACAAATCCATCAGCATCAGCCTCCGGATTTGTCGGATCATAAATGGTTTTGTAAGGGTCATTTGATGGTGTAATTTCCGCAACCTCAACTCCCTGTGAAATTTCCTTTTCATCAAAAGATACACCGCCTTTTAGCGCAACTGTGCCATAGGTTTGGCTATAGTAAGGAGTGTGTTCTCCATTCGGAAAAGCTGGCGCTGTTGAACCGAGTTTGTCTGCATAAATAGCCCTGAAGCTTACACTCTTTTTAACATACACACCCGGTGTACCGTCAGGGTTTCTGGTTGTGTTTACGTTGGCAATATTTGAGGCAATGTTATCCATCATAGTCTTCTGGGCATACATGCCTGAACCTGATATATCAAATGCGCTAAAACTCATATTTTATTAACCTCTGCTTTGAATAACATCAAGAAGATTTGAGAGGAATCTTCCTTCTACCGTAGCAAGCACATTGTACTGGGTGCCTGTTTTGGCCATAGTCATCATTTCTTCTTCGACATTAACGTTATTTCCGTTACCGTAATCCACCCATCTTGTATCTCTTATAACTTCAGGAGAATATCCGTCTATATCCGTTTGAGCCTGTTGTATAAAAGCAAACTGTTCCTGAGGAATTCTCTGCGCAATACTGTGCAGCATAGGGTTCGTTGAAGGAGCTGCTCCGGGTTTATAAATATCTTTTTGATAAGCAAGACTATTTTGCATACGCAGGTCTCTTCTTACATTGTCTCTTGAAATTATGTCACGCAGCTGGTCCTCAAATGCTACCTGCTTTCTCTGGTAATCATGTGTCATTGCGTTAGCTGTATTTGAGGCAATAGCGGATTGTCTTTTAACAAGTCCGTCCATGGCGAGCTTTGAAACTTCTACAGCTCTTATATTAAACAAATCCATTTTTACCTCCTCTCCGTTTTTGTTTTCTAAAACCTGTATTTATATTTTGGGTACAGATATTTCAAAAGTGGTACCGTTTTTATCCGAACTTACAAGATTCAAATCTCCGTACTGTTCTTTCATTGCATCTTTGGATATAAATAATCCGAGCCCGCTTCCTGTTAGTTTTGATGTATATCCGTCATCAAAAATCTTTTGTGTATTATCGGAATCTATACCGCAGCCGTTATCACTAACGTATATTTTCAGCATATTATCATTGGTTTCCTGTGTAGAAATCTTTATAACACCGTTTTCTTTAATAGCATCAATCGAATTATAAAGTAGATTAATCAATACATTTAAAAGTTTGTTTTCATCACAGAGAACATTTCCCGTATACTGGTTTGAAACTTCAAATTTCGTATCAGATTCCATTGCTCTTGCCTGCACAAGATTAACAGCATTTTGAAGAATCTTTGAAATGCAGACAGTCTCCAATTTTACTCCGCGTATTGTTCTGAGTTCAGACAAAAGAACGGCTATTGAATCTTTGGATTTTTTTATACTTTCTACTGCATTTATAAGAGAATCCTTTAGTTCTTTGCTCGGAACGTGCTCTACTCTTTTTTCAATAATTTTTGAATATAAATCAATAACCGACAGATGGTTCTTAATATCATGGGATATTACTTTTGATTTTGCAGAAATATATTCATATTTCTTTGCCATATCGTCAGTCTCCCCGAGGAGTCCTGCTTCTGCACGGTTTAGAGCAGCCTCCTCAACATAAGAATCAGCAAAATCAATAAACTTGTGTACTGCTTTGTTTAAAAGCTCGTTGCCTCTGCGCTCAGGTGTATACTCCTGTGTATATCTCATCAAATCTATTTTTGAATTTTCTGAAATTATGCGAATAACATTGTTTATGTCTTTTGAATTTAATAACTGATAAACACAGGAGGTATCTTTAACATTTTCTGTAGAATAATCCCACAGTACACAAGCAGAATATCTGGGAGAAAGCAATACAAGAAACTCAGTCTGCCCCCAGATATTTTCTTTTGCGAGATTTTCGCCTTTTGTAATATCATCAAAAGAATAAACTTCCGCATTTGTAAATTCAAGTCTTTTTAATACACCATCAATCTCTTTTGTATCAAAAAGTCTGATTAAGACAACAGCTTTTTGTGTCTGTGCTTCTAATAAAGGTTCCAGAGCAAAGCGAAAAAGGCCTTTGATAGTCTGTTTGTTCAAAGGTCTTGTTTGACCGAGATAAATTAAATCTCTCAATAAATTTTTCTGTCTGAAATTTGCTCCGCCCATTATTTTTTAATCTTACCTTTATTTAATTACGCTCTGTTTGATAATACAAAAATCAAACAGAGCATTTTAGTTTGCTATATAGCAATTTTTACTTTTCTTCTGTTCAAAAATCCATTGTTCAATGCATACAAAACAGCCTGTGTTCTGTCATTGACCTGTAATTTTTGGAAGATATTATTTACGTGTGTTTTTACTGTTGTTTCTGATATAAACAGTTTTTGTGCAACACCTTTGTATGTGATGCCTTGAGTAAGTAAATCAAGGACTTCTTCTTCTCTTTGAGTTAAGTAATTTAAGAGATTTTCTTCATCTGATAGTTCTTGATTTTCTTCTCTGAAAGATTTCTGAAAATATTCGAAAAATCTGGAGGATAAAGCTGCAGGCAGATAAATTTTTCCTGCTGCAACTTCATCTATAGCATAGATAAGTTGAGCTGATGCCATTGTTTTTAAGATATAGCCTTTTGCACCGATTTTCATGGCTCTGAAAATCAGATCAGGGTCATCGTAGCCTGTCAAAGCAATGATACGCACTCCCAAATCCAGTTTTTCAATCTCCGCAATAGCGGTCAAACCGTCTTTTTCAGGCATATTAATATCCATTAAAACGATTTCCGGACGATACTTCTTAATAAGACTGATTGCAACACTTGCACTTGTAGCTGTTGCCACTACATCAAAATCGCTTTCAATTTCAATTAATTCTTTGATACCTGACAAATGCTCATAATTGTCATCTACAATAATGATTCTGGCTTTCTTCTTAAATTCAAGACCTCTTCTCATCTACTCCCCCCAAGATTCTTTTTTGTTAGTTCTTGTATTGTCCCTTGGCCGTAAATTTTCTAAACCCGTCAGGACTACTGTTTCATATACAGTTGATAATTTTCGTGTAATTATATTATTTACATTCTGTATATTACCCCTAAATACAGTAGTCTCTCATCGACTAAAAGGTCGAAATAATGAAAAAAATCCATATTCTGAAAGATTTAGACCATATGGTTTAGAAATTGTTGAAAAAACTTGTGGAGACACATTGTTTAAGGTTAAATAAATTTAATTTGTTGGTATTACATAAAAATTACGGTATACACAGTTTGGTTTAGATATTTTGCAGGAAATTTTCAGACGTATATATTTAATTTATTTCTTTACTAAAGAATTTTAATACAGGGAAATTTTATTGAAAATCTTATATGAAGCTTTGTAGAATAACTTATTGAAACAACTGCAAGGCGAGTGTGTTAAAAGGCTTTGGAAATTACCCCCGAATTAAAAAACATCCCCCCAACAAAAACAACAAAAAAAACACTGTTTCCCCCCCAATTTCCTTAACACAACTTAATAAAACCACCAAATGTAAACAAATGTAAATACAAATTTCTTGACCCCGAAAACCAGACAGGATAAGCTCTTCTATAAGATAAGATAAGTGACGGTGGAT
>CALUVO010000034.1 GCA_944324245.1 Candidatus Gastranaerophilales bacterium
CTTAGAAGCCGAGCGAGTGCCCATGTGAGTAAGGTTGTTGAAGTGAAGAAATTTAGAAAAAATTTCGAAACGGAATACCAAACCTTACGAACGCCAATAATCCAAGACATACCCGGAGTCAGTTGACTGTATGAGATATAGTCTTTTTTTAAACCTTAAGTATTATTGATAAATTTGAAATTAAGCAGTTAAATATATTATGGTAAAGGTTGTTCAAATTAAAATTTGCTTGAATAAAAATAAATATGTATAAAAAAATTCTTCCCAAAATTGTATATTTTTTAATAATTCTCATAGTCAGTTTCGGTCTGTATAATTATATTTTTAATCAGAATACCCAAAATATGCAAAGGTCTGATTACGATAATTCTTATTTAATAAATAAACAAACAACAGATCCAAAACGTCTGTTTCTAAAATCCTGGAGAATAATTAAAACAAAATATTATGATCCGACTTTAAACGGTCAGGACTGGTCAAAATGGAACAAACGCTATGTCGATGAAATTAAAACCAAAGATGATGCTTATGTTGCCATTAATACAATGCTTGCAAGCCTGAATGATCCGTATTCACGATTTATGAATCAGCGCGAATATGCAGAACAAAATACTAATATTGATGCCAGAATTGTAGGTATCGGTGTAAATATTATGTCAGTAGACGGAAAAATACTTATTATCAGTGTTGTAGAAGATACGCCGTCATACTATGCAGGCGTCAAGGCTGGAGATATTATTTTAAAAGTCGACAAAAAAGATGTGAGTGGGAAATCTATCAGTGATGTTGCTTCTTTAATCAGAGGTCAGATGGGAACTTCTGTAAAACTCGAGCTGCTTAGAGATAAGAACAAAATATCAAAAACTATTGCAAGAGATGAAATAAAAATAAAGAATATAAAAGCATCAGTTGTTGATAAAAATATCGGTTACATACAAATACTGAGCTTTTTAAGCTCTGATATGACTACAGAGTTTATCGATGCGTTGAACAAGACTCAGAATTGCGACGGGTTGATACTTGATTTGAGAGGCAATACAGGCGGTCTTATGCCGAATGCTGTTGTTATTGCTGATATGTTTTTGACACAGGGACACATTGTTAGCGTTGTTGACAGGGACAGTCAAAAATCCGATATTGATGCGCAATCAAAACCCTATGCAATAAATAAACCCGTTGTCATTCTCATAGATGAAGGTACGGCAAGCGCATCAGAGATATTAAGCGGAGCTTTAAAAGACAATCAAAAAGCCATTCTTGTCGGTCAAAGAACTTTTGGTAAAGGTATGATTCAAAGGATATTCCCTCTTCCGAACCAGACAGGAATGAACCTGACTATTGCAAAATATCTTACACCAAAAGGTATTGATATAAATAAAAAAGGTATTACTCCTGATTATACTGTGTCTTATACGGAAAAAGATTTTATCAATAATAAAGATCCTCAGATGGATGAGGCAAAAAAGATTATTAAAAAGCTGATAAAAAGCAAGCATGATATAGCAAAAGCAGGCTAATAATCTGGCATCTAGTCGGCCAATATTTTATCAAGTGTTTTAAGAACTTGTAAATATGCGTCAGATTTTTTAACGGAACTAGCAAGCTGCAATTTTAAATTTTCATCTTTTTCATTGGTTAATTGCTGCTGATGGTTACAAATCCCGAAATCTTCAAGAGTGAAATTCAGTACCAGCGCCATTTTTAAAAAAGATTCAACATTTAAGCGGCTTAATCCTCTTTCAACTTTACTCAGATAGTTTGTTGATATATCAATTCTTTCAGCAAGTTCTTCCTGAGTATAATTTTCTATCTAGTCATAATAATCAAACTGAATATGACCGATTTTTACTACATCTCCGTCTTTGATACCTGCCTGTTTTAGCGCCTCGTATACGTTCATGGAAGCAAGGATATTCTGAAATCGATACAACTGGTCAATATTTCTTGTATCGGTTACATTGGCAAGGCGTATGAGTTTGCCGCCTTCTACGCTGTAGGTGTTTTTATCAATTTTGTATATTGCATAGTCGCTGTCATCGTTGTCAAATGCAGCAAGGTCTTCGTCTATATCAATTTTAAATTCCGGTTTTGGGATTTCTTCCACTTTTTGCATTACAAAATCCATAAACGGCTTTATATTTTCTTTTGTCGCAGCAGAAATTAAGAAAACATCAGGAGAATATTTTTTAAACATTTTTAAATATTCTTCTCTTATTTCTTCATCAACACTGTCTATTTTGTTAAGAGCAATAATCTGATATAGATTGCCCAATCTTTGGGAGTGTTTTTTTAACTCTTCATTGATTTTTTGGTAATTTGATACAGGGTCTTCACCGGTTATATCAATTACATGTATCAAGAATCTGCATCTTTCCACATGCCGTAAAAATTCATGCCCGAGACCTATGCCTTCGCTTGCACCTTCTATAAGCCCCGGGATATCCGCAACCACAAAGCCGTCACCGGAAGGCTTTTTTACTACACCAAGGTGCGGCACAAGTGTTGTAAAAGGATAATCTGCTATTTTGGGCTTTGCCTCGCTTATCACACTGATTAAAGTGGATTTTCCTGCATTTGGCATACCGAGAAGCCCTACATCGGCAATCAGTTTTAGCTCCAGTTCAAGTTCTCTTTCAATCCCAGGTTCTCCGGGTTCACAAAACTGCGGTGCTCTCTTTTGTGCTGTTGCAAATCGAGCGTTGCCTCTGCCGCCTCTGCCGCCTTTTGCAACAAGAACAGTTTGTTCGTGGTGTGTCAGGTCTGCTATGATTTTGTCGTTTTCTATATCTTTTACAACTGTGCCTAAAGGAACTTTTATGTATAAATCTTTTCCTCCGTGACCGTGCTGGTTTTTCGGACGTCCGTTTTCACCGTTTTCCGCTTTAAATATAGACTGAAATTTAAAGTCCATAAGCGTTGTCATAGATTCGTCGGCAATAAAATATATACTGCCTCCTCTGCCGCCGTCACCGCCTGCAGGGCCGCCTTTATCTACATATTTTTCTCTTCTCCAGGCAACGATTCCGTTTCCGCCTCTGCCCGAGAGAATTTTTATTTTTGCTTTGTCTAAAAATGTCGTCATAGATATTAGGTTAGCATAAAATAAATAATAAGAAAAAATAATAAAAAGGAATTTATATAGAATGTCTGAGAAAAATTCGTTATAAGACTCTGCCGAGCAAAACAATCCTGTGAATTGTTTTGTGAGAGGGAAACGACGTGAACAAGAACTCTGTTCAAAATGATTGAGTATCATTTTGAATAGAGACTCTGCCGAATAAAAGCAACTAAATGTTGCTTTTATGAGAAGGCTAAGTGACATACGAAGTATCTCCGTGCAGTATAACAATTACCACAAGCTGTACACATCAGAATGCCCTCGGGTAAAAGCGAGACCCCGCTCAGACATCTTAAGACGGATTTAAAATTTTAATTCTTTTACTTCATTGTTGTAATGAGCAACAATATAGTTAAATATTTTTTGCGGAATTTGCGGAGAAAAATAATAGCTGTTATCACATGGTGTTATTTTTATAAAAGTAGAGCTTTTATCTTTTTTATAAACACTTATCAAAAATTCTTTGTCTTCCGCTTTAAAAACTATGTAACCGTTTCTTGACTGGATTTCCAACAATTCAAATTTTGAACCCTCAATAGAGGATAAAGCCAGATAAAATAATTTTTCAAAAGGGAGTTTGTACAGCTTTATGCAATCCCGATAATTTGTATACTGAGCTGCCGTTTGAGCATATGCAGCTTCCAGCTCATCTTCTTTTGCAAAAGTTTTTGCATAGAACCCTGATACCAAAGACAGATAAATAATTAAAACTGCTGTAAATATTTTTTTTATGTTCATTATTCTCCGTCATCTCCCATCCATGTTGAACCGTATTCTATATCCACAACGAGCGGTACTTTAAAAGGCTGATTGAGTTCCATAGCTTGTTTTACGAGATTTTGCACCTCATTTAGTTCGTCTTTAAATGTTTCAACAATAAGTTCATCGTGAACCTGCATAATCATTTTTGATTTTAATTTGTTATCTTTCAATTTTTTATCAAAATCTATCATTGCCAGTTTTATTAAATCTGATGCTGTACCCTGCAAAGGTGTATTTATAGCTGCACGCTGTGCAAATTCTTTTATATTTCTGTTAGAGCTCATTAACTCGTCTAAAAGATAGCGTTTTCTTCCGTAGAGAGTTCTTGCATATCCGTTGCGGTAAGCTTCTTGTATAGAATTTTCCATATACTCTTTAACTTTCGGGTATGTCAAAAAGTATTTATCAATAAACTCCTGCGCTTCTTCATTTGATATTCCGAGAGAGGAAGCCAGCCCCCAGTGCGTCTGCCCGTAGATAATTCCAAAGTTTACGGCTTTTGCTCTGCTTCGCATTTCTTTTGTAACTTCACTCAAAGGTACGTCGAATACTTTTGCTGCTGTTTGAGAGTGGACATCTTCGCCTGAGTTAAAGGCGTGGATTAGATTTTCATCTCCTGAGCAGTGAGCAAGAAGCCTTAATTCTATCTGGGAATAGTCCGCTGACAAAAGCACCTGAGATGTTTTGTTCTCAGGAACAAAAGCTTTTCTTATACGGCTGCCGAGTTTTGTTCTTACAGGAATATTCTGCAAATTCGGATTAGAAGAGGACAATCTTCCCGTTACCGTAACTGTCTGGTTGTAGCTTGTATGGATTTTGCCATCAACTGGACTTATCAAATCAGGAAGAGCATCTACATAGGTTGATTTTATTTTTGTATACTGTCTGTACTGCAAAAGACATCTTGCAATTTCATGGTCTTTAGCCAGTTCCTCCAGTACTTTTGCGTCTGTAGAAAATTTTTGCGCACCGCGTTTTTTTGTTTTATGCTCAATACCCATTTTCTCAAAAAGTATTGCAGCTACCTGTTTGGGCGAATTTATATTAAAGCTTTCTCCTGCAATAGCGTATATTTTTGTTTCGATATCTTTTAAATTTTCATCAAGTTCTTTTGACAACACCGACAAATACCCTGTATCCAGAGAAACACCCTGTGCTTCCATTTTTGCAAGCACAAGGCTAGCAGGCACTTCTATGTCATAGAGAAGTTTTTTGCCTTCATCATCAAGTTTTTTCTGCCAGTATCTGGTTAATTCCAGTGTTACAAAAGCATCATCACAGGCATAGTCAGAGCATTCTTCTATACTGACATTATCCATTGTGATTTGATTTTTACCTTTTCCTATAAGCTCGTCAATTTCTGTCATAAAATAATCGAGATTCTCGGCAGCCTGAACCTTTAATCCGTGTTTTCTTGAGGGATCGTTTATATAACTGGCAAGCATTGTATCAAAGATTATACCCTGAAGATTAATTCCGTACTTTAAGAGAGTATTGATTTCATACTTTGCGTTTTGAAAAGTTTTATAGATTGACGGGTTTTCAAACACCGGTTTAAGATTTTCCAGTACATAGTCCATATCCAATTGCTCGCCGACTTTATGAAACACCGGAATATAAAAAGATTTTGTCTGTCCTTCGTTTTCTGTTAAAACGACTTTGGAATCTTTTGCTTTGATTTCTTCATTATAAGCAAGAGATATACCGACAAGGTCAGCTTCCAGCGCATTAACGGATGTTGTTTCCGTATCCATTGCAAAAAGAGTCTGCTGTTTCAGGATTTCAAGCAGTTCTTCAAAGTCTTTTTTTGTAACAATGGTCTTTCTGTCATTATAAAGGCTGTTTACTTTTTCTGTATTAACTGCAGCAAACAAACCGAGCTGCTGCTGTGAAGCGTGCTGTTCTTGTATATTATTATTTTGTGATGATTCTTCAGGCTGGTTTGGTTTTATTTTCCCGTCTTTCAGGCTTATAAAGTCAATAAGTTTTTGATCCGCAATCTGCTGCTTTTTCATCTCGGCAGAATCAATATTTTCCGGCTTTGAAGCTAAAGAACAAACACTGAAAGGACGTAGAATTTCCGGAAGATTCTTTAAAAAGCTGAAAAATTGTACTTTTTTTAAAAATTCGCTTACTTTATCTACATCAGGCATTTCAAGTTTTGTTTTGTCAAAATCAAAATCTATATCAACATCACGTTTTATTGTTGCAAGATAATAGCTTAATTTCGCATCTTCCACACCGTTTTTTAATTTTTCTTTCAGCGATTTTCCTTCGACCTCATCTATATGTGCAAGAACATTATCAAGAGTCTGAAACCGGTCTAGAAGTTTTGCTGCTGTTTTTTCGCCTATTCCTTTAATACCGGGGATATTGTCTGAGGTGTCGCCTCTCAGCGCTTTGTAATCAATAACCTGATCGGGATAAACGCCCAGTTTATTATAAACTCTTGCCCAGTCATATTCTACAAGTTCACCTTTTGAAGGAATCAAAACACTTACATTGCCTTCTCTGTCAATAAGCTGGAAAGCATCCTGGTCACCTGTCAGAATTATCGTCTTATGTCCGAGTTTTGTTGCTTTATCAGCAATAGTGCCGATAACATCATCAGCTTCGAAGCCCTGTTTTGTATAAATAGGAATATTAAAAGCCTCAAGACCTTCCATAATAAGTCCCATCTGGCTTTTCATTGTATCAGGCATCTGTTCTCTGTTTGCCTTATACTCCTGATAGCATTCTGTTCTAAATGTATCGTGGCTTACATCAAATGTTACGGCAATACAATCCGGAGCAATTTTGGTATTTTTTAAAAGGTCAAATATAGCTTTAAAAAAGCCAAACACTGCCCAGGTAGGTTCTTTATCTGAGGTTTTCATGCCTGTTCTCTCCAGTGCAAAAAAGCTCCTGAAAGCCAGTGCATGTCCATCTATTAAAATCAGTGTTTTCCTTTTATCCATACCCGTACCCCTGCTGTTTCAGATAAATTTTAGCATATACAAAAACAAAAGGCTAATGATAGCAGGTGAATTGTTGCGGATTTGTTCGAAAATAAATAGTAAGTTATAATAATGTCTGAGTGGGACCTCGCTTGTAGGAGTGGTACACGGAGTGCGAGTGGCGCCGAGTCTATCATTTTACGGAAGTGACCCCATGCACTTGTTGGCTGTGCCAGACTTGTTGTTAAATGTTGAACTTGTTTATTGCACAGGTTCAACAAGTAGTCGGAGTCAGTTGACTATATGAAATTATTAGTACTGCATTTTGAGATTTCGGGGTAAATATAAAATGTTTTTTGCTAAACAGTCTTGTAAAACTTATGATAATGATAAAAAATATGCAAGAAATATATTGCTTTTTCTTGAAAATAAAACGCAAGATTATCAGAATCGTGTGGCACTCGGAATAAGAACACATCATGGCTGGAATGAATACACTTATAAAGGCATAGGCAGGCTGTCAAGAAAAATTGCCTGCTATTTGATAAATAACCTTAACATAAAAAAAGGTGAAAGATTGGCTATTCTGTCCGAATCAAGACCGGAATTCGGAGCAGCTGTATTTGCCTCTGTTCTTTCAGGCTTAATTACTGTTCCTCTTGATATAAAACTCACAAAATACGAACTAAAAACTATCCTGTCAGATTGTCTGCCTGAAGTTCTGGTTGTATCAAATTCCTTTTTGCAGACAGCAGAAGAACTGCAAAAAGAAGTTCCTTCCGTTAAATACATAATATCACTTGATGAAACAGGACACAGTGAAAAATCTGTTCAGTCCATAAACAAACTTCCTGATAACTATGAAGCAAAATGGAAACACAGAAGTAATAAATCAACAGCTCTTATTATTTATACCTCGGGAACAACAGGCTCTCCAAAAGGTGTTGAAATTACTTTTGAAAATATGCTTACACAGCTGAATGACATTGCAGTATTGTATAAAAAATTTTTCGGAAGACATAATGTGACCTCCGTACTTTCTATATTGCCAATGAACCATTTGTTTGAACTGACGGTCGGCTTTTCGGTTATGTTAAGCTGGGGATTGTCAGTATATTACACAAAAACACTTAAACCAAAAGATATTCTGGATATCATGCAGGAAAAACATATTAACTTTATGATTGTTGTGCCTGCCTTTTTAAAGCTTCTTAAATCCGGTATCGAGTCTGAAATACGGGCATCAAATCTATTTGTTCGAATATTATTTAAAACAATGTTTTTTGCTGCGCAGTTTATTCCGTTTTATTCAGTTCGAAAACTTATGTTTTACAAAGTTCATAAAAAATTCGGAGGCAAGTTTTTCGGCTGTATATCAGGAGGTGCGCCTCTTGATGTGTCTGTCGGTGAATTTTTTGAAAGAATAGGTATCAGAGTATTTCAAGGATACGGTTTGACCGAGACAAGCCCTGTTGTATGTGTAAATTATGACAAAAAAGGAGATATTGCATCTGTAGGCCGTCCGTTAAAAAGTGTTCTTGCAAAGATTGATGAAAGAACAGGCGAGCTGATGTTAAAAGGCCCCTCTGTTATGAAAGGCTATTATAACAGACCTGATTTGACCGAACAGGTTATGACAGAAGACGGCTGGCTGCATACAGGAGATATAGCAAATATTGATAAGGATGGACATATACATATAACAGGCAGAATTAAGAATATGATTGTGCTTTCCGGAGGAAAAAAGGTATTTCCAGAGGAAGTGGAATCGGTTCTTTCTTTAAGCGAAAATTTTTCGGAAGTGTGTGTATTCGGTTCCAGAAGAACAACGGGTGCAAAAGAAGGCTCAGAAGATATTACTGCGGTTATTGTACCGGCACAGAATCTTATAACACAGGCAAAAGATGATAAAATGCTTAATCTTCTTGTAAGAGACGAAGTAAAATATTTGTCAAAAAGACTTGCCGCATACAAGCGTCCTGTGAATGTTATAGTTTACAAAGAACCTTTGCCTAAAACAACAACAAGAAAAATAAAAAGAAAAGAAGTAAAAGAACTGGTAAACGCTTAAATAAATAATCGGTCTGCTTTTAACAGACCGATTATTTATTGTTGTATATTAATTTTTAACAATTTTTGTTATTCTTCAACAGCTTCTTCAGCAGTTTCTTCAATAACAGCACCTGTTCTTATAGAATCTGATTTTGATTTGCCTAGATTTTTGTCTTTGAATTTTTTAACCTGTCTTGCAAGTTTATCAGCTACCAAATCAATACTTGCATACATAGATTCGGCTGATTCTGCCACATGCACCGCACCTGTAGTCAATTTGCAGGTAACTTCTGCTGTATGATTTTCAGCTACGCTCGGATTTTTTATTACTGTGAGCATAACGTCTATGCCTTCAATCTGGTCATAGTGATTTGCAACCTTGCCGATTTTTTCTTTTGCATAAGCCTTGATTGCGTCTGTAATTTCAATGTTTTTTCCGTTTACGTAGATGCGCATGTATTGCCTCCAATTAAATAATGATACCTTTCCAGTATACCTCAACTCTTGTCGAGTTGCAATCACCATTTGAGTTTTGTATAATCAAATAAAATCTGAGAGGAGTACTTATATGAAAAAATTTTTTATAAATATTTTGACCGCATTGCTTTTTGTATTTCCTGTTTTGACGGCAGCACCATCTTATGCTGTTATGAATAACGGGGTATGGAGCAATGATTTAAAAAATCTTTTTCTCAAAAATCAGGCAATAATTCTTGCTATTAACATACGCTCTTTTAATGCTGTTGATAAAAATAAAAACGACATAATCGAAACAGACAAAGGTGATATTGCCGGCAATTTTGTAAATGCAGTAAAAAGGCTGAATGAAATTTCTTCTTACGGGGTAAATACAATCCATATTCTTCCGATTACACCTGTAGGAAAAATAAAAGCTATAGGCACAGCCGGTTCATTGTATGCAATATCTGATTTTACAAGACTAAATCCCGAGCTTGATGACCCGACAAATGACCTTAGTGTCGAAGAAGAAGCAAGAAATTTTATAAAAGAATGTCATAGAAGAAATATCCGAGTTATTGTTGATTTACCGAGCTGCGGATCTTATGACCTTTTCCTTGCAAAGCCGGAATTATTCGCTAAGGGTGCTGACGGTCAGCCTGTTGTCCCCTCTGATTGGACTGATGTAAGACTTTTTAAAGTAACAAATGCAGACGGTTCTTTGAATGATGCACTTTTTAACGAATATAAAAAATACATTGATATGGTGCAAAGACTTGGTGCAGATGGTATAAGAGCTGACGTTGCCACATCAAAGACGCCTGAATTCTGGAATAAACTTATTTCTTATGCAAAAGCAAAAGATTCTCAATTTTTGTTTTTAGCAGAAGCTTCAGAAAGCTGGACAGAACCTGTTGCACATGGTGCACCTTTTACACCGGCATACAAACTTCTTGAGTCAGGATTTGACGGCTGGTACGGAAGTTTCTTTAATTTTAAAGACTGGAAAACAGCTGATAAGTTTGAAAAAGAATTAAACCTTGTTCAAAATATTATAAAGGATTTTGATACAAAAGGTACACCAAAAGCTGTAATCGGAAGCTTTGCAACACATGATGAGCTTTCACCTATGGTTACGGGAGGTTTTCCTTTTGCTGATATGCTAATCTGGCTGCAGGCTACATTACCTGTTAACAGCTATTTTGTTGACGGTGCACAGACCGGTGACACATACCAGTACAAATATGCTAACCAGAAAGCATCAAAAACATATACAGACGATGATTATTATTATGTTCATAACGGAAAGTTTGATATATTTAACTTTTCAAGAAAACCCGGCGGAAAGAACAAAGAGCTGCTTGATGATTTTGCAGTAGCTAATAAATTTAAGACACTGGCATTTGAACTGTTGAACAAAGGTGACTTTTGCTTCTTAAATACAGATAACACAGATGTGTTTGCATATATTATAAAATACAAATATTCATCTGTACTTGTTGTTTTAAATAAAAATTTAAACTACACAAATAATGCTGTAGTGGGTGTTAAAAACTTGAAAAAAGACGACATCGTTGTTCCTATAGAGTTTGGAGGCCAGCCAAAAGTAGAAAACGGCAAAATCACTTTTAATCTAATGCCGGGAGAGATAAATGTGTTTATGATAAGCAAAAATCTACAGGCAGAGATGAATAAAAAGAAAAAATAGTTTAATAAATATTTGAAATATAAGTAAAAATATCTTTATTTGTGTTCCACAAAGTTTCTTTTTCACAATTTTCCGGCAATTCCAGTGTGATTGTCGGAATTTGTTTTTCGATACCGCAATAAGTGCCAAAACTTCCGGGTGTAGGATATCCTATGGATTTTTCTGTCTTATATCCTGTTATTTTTGATATTTTTTGTGCTTCTTCTTCTGCAGGACCGTCATAGTTAACAACCGCATACGGTTCATGAAGCGTAATAATTAAATCCGGAACATATTTTTCAATTATATAAATCAAAAATTGTGTTTCTACTTCACTTGCAGGTTTTTCACCTCCGAAGTATTCATCTTTTTTTGATGATTCCCAGTTCTTTGTCGGAAAATTTCTGTTCAAATCTACATCATTTGCATTTGTTCTTGTATTTTGGGCTTTTCCGTCAGGGTTTAGGCACGGAATAAACAGAAGCCTGTTTTTTGTTTCGTTTCTTTCTGAGAGATATCTGTTTATCAGATACTCCCCGTCTTTTTCGTCACCGTGGAAAACTCCTATTACAAGAACCGTTTTTTTATAATCCTGTGAGGCGGGTTCTCTTTTTAAAAGAAGAACTTCGTTTCCAAGAGGGGTATTTATTTTTGATTCAATATCTGCAAAAATCATTTTGTATCCAATCTTTTCCAATTTTCTGCAGCTTTATTTAGTATTTTTTTTGTATCATCACTGCCTAGTAACACCTGCTGCACGGTTGTGTTTATGAGTGTAATTATTTCTTTATGATTATATTTAAATCTTACCTGTTTTTGAAGATTATTCAATTGTTTTGCACTTATATATCTTGCTTTGGAAATCACATCAGTATCATCATAAACAGTAAAATACTTGTCTTTTAGTGCATCGTTATTTACAGGAAGTATTGTTGTCAGTTTTGCAAGCTCCACCTGATTTTTTTTGTTTGTTAAAAACAAAGCAAACTTGAGTGCCGCATCTTTGTGTTTTGCTCTTGCCGGTATAATAAGATTCATAATAGATACGTCATATTTGCCTGTGCCGCCGGTAAGCTGAGATGAAACATCTGTTACTTTATATATTTGCGGTGCATTTTCTTTAACAATATTCAAAAAGTTTGCACCGGATTGAATGTATGCAAGCTGGCCAGACATATATTTTTCAAGTGCCTCCTGATGATTCTGGGTAATAGATTCTTTCGGTATAAGGTCATTTTTATACAAGTTTTTGTATTCATTGAATATGTCAATTGATTGTTTAGAAACAAATTTTTCAGGAGTATTTATATCGTACTTGTTCAGAATTTTTAAAAGCGTATCATTTTCCGTTAATGTCGGCATAGTAACAAACATGCCTGATTTTTCTTTTATTTGTTTTGCAGATGCGTGCATATCGCTGTAAGTTTCCGGAATGTTTTTTATTCCTGATTTCTTTAAAATATCTTTATTGTAAAAAGTTATCGACGACGTTGCATAAAACGGTACTGCGTAACATTTTCCGTCATATTTTAAAGAAGCAACAATCTGTCTGTTATATGCATCCAGTTTTGTGCAGTCAATATACTGCAATGCCTGTTTCTGGGCAAGGATACTGGAAAAATCAGGTGTAAGGTTTACAAGGTCAGGAGGATTTGTACTCAAAATAGAAGCAAGAGTCCTTTTTTCACCTTCGGAGTACGGCACATCAATCCATTTTATTTTTATTTCTGGATTCTGTTTTTCAAACTCCGCTATCAACGGGTTCATATATTGTCCGAAGGTTCCCATCTGAAGCGACCAGAATACGACCTCTTGTTTTTTTTGTGTTTGCTCTGTATTTTTGCTTTTGGGTTTTGTAATAAGAAACACTGCATCAATACAGATTAAACACACACATACAATTGCTATAATAATTTTTAGGTTTTTCATACAGCCCTCTAATACAGTTATTTAGATTATATAAAATACTGTGTTGACACGCAACAGACAAAACTTTAACATGTATTAAAATGGGGAGAAAATGTTTAATGACTGATGTAATTTTTGAAAAATCAATAAAGGGAATGTCGGGTGTAACTTTAACGGATGAAAATCTTGCTACTGATTTTATAAAACCCGAATTTTTAAGAAAGAATGTTCCGGAACTGCCGGAGATGAGTGAGCTTGAAGTTATGAGACATTTTAAAGAATTGTCTGATAAAAATTTTTGCGTGGAATCAGGCTTTTATCCTCTGGGTTCCTGTACCATGAAATATAATCCGAAAGTGAACGAATATCTTACTTCTTTAGAAGGCTTTACCTCTCTTCATCCGCTGCAGGAGGATGAAGATTGTCAGGGTGCGCTGGAGCTTATGTATAAACTGCAGGAAGCTTTAAAAGAAATAACTGGCATGGACGCTGTTACACTGCTGGGCTCTGCCGGTGCTCACGGTGAACTGTGCGGGATGATGATAGTAAAACATTACTTTAAAACAAAAAACGATACAAAACGTACAAAAGTAATCATACCTGACTCAGCACACGGCACTAATCCTGCGTCAGCCGGCATGTGCGGGTTTGAGATAATAAAAGTTCAGAGTAATAACAAAGGACTTGTTGATGTAGAACACTTAAAAGAAATTTTTGAATCAAACAAGGACGAAATTGCCGCAATAATGATGACAAATCCAAATACGCTCGGGCTTTTTGAGGAAAATATTCTTGAAATTTCAAAACTTGCACATAAAAACGGTGCACTGTTATATTATGACGGAGCAAACTTGAATGCTGTGATGGGAATCACAAACCCGAAGATAATGGGCTTTGATATTGTCCATCTTAATCTTCACAAAACTTTTGCTGCCCCTCATGGCGGCGGTGGACCCGGTGCAGGGCCTGTAGGTGTTGTTGAAAAATTGAAAGAGTATTTACCTGTACCAGTTATCGATTTTAAAGACGGAAAGTATTTCAGAAACTACAATATAGTAAATACTATAGGTAAAATTAAAGAATTTCAGGGAAATTTCAGCGTTCTTGTTAAGGCATATGCATATATTTTAATGAGAGGAAATACTTTAAAAGAAGCCTCCTGTGACGCTGTGTTAAATGCAAACTATTTAAAAGAAAAATTAAAAGAGTATTATGAACTTCCTTATGATTATCCCTGTATGCATGAGTTTGTTCTTTCAGGAGACCGGCAAAAAGCAGCAGGAGTTCATACTCTGGAAATAGCAAAACGGCTTATGGACAGTAAATTCCATCCGCCAACAGTATATTTCCCTCTTATTGTTTCAGAGGCAATGATGATAGAACCTACGGAATCCGAAAATAAAGCCAGATTGGATAAATTTATTGATGCAATGAAAACAATAGCAAAAGAGGTAAAAGAAAATCCAGAAGTTGTTCTGTCATCTCCTCATAACACACCGGTAAAAAGGGTAGATGAAACTAATGCTGCAAGACATCTCGATTTACGATACAGGAAAGATTAACTTATGTACGAATACTATTTTAAAATTAAAAAAGGCGATATAGAGTTTGAATGTTCTACAAATGACAAGGTAACATTTGAAGAAAAATTATCGGACTGGATAAACGGTATTGTAAAAGGTGAATATGTTAAACCTCCGGAAAATATTAAGCGTTCCGGTGAAGAAGATTTATCCGAATCTGAAAATGTTCAGACAGAAGAATCAGGTCTTCAAAGAAGCGGTTTTATTGACGTAAAAAATCTCGTATCAATAAACAATATGACAACACCTCAGTATAATTCCTCCTTGATGAATGAGGATACAGAACAGATCTCTGAAGCAGACTTTGAGCAGACACTTGCTGACTCTATACAGAATCCCAAAACCGAAGTCGTGGAAAAACAAGATTCACTGTCTGATTTTGAAGGATATTTGAATTCATATAACCCGCAGAATGATACAGACCGGCTGATTGTAGCTGCAAAATATATTTTGAATATAGAAAATCAGGAACGTTTTTCAATAAAACAGCTTAACGCTAAACTTGTACCTGCGACAGGCCAACCCGTTGACCATTCGATGATAGAAAACGCAATAGAACAGAATCTTGTCAGGATAGTGCCGGATTTGACAGGCACAAGCGAGTTTACAGAATACACTCTTACAGAAGAGGGTGAAGGGTATTTTGTTGATTAGAATGTGATTGATATTTCATATATTCAACTGACTCCGACTACTTATTGAACCTGTGCAATAAACAAGTTCAACATTTAACAACAAGTCCGGCACAGCCAACAAGTGCATGGGGTCACTTCCGTAAAATGATAGACTCGGCGCCACTCGCTACCTCTCATAAATATGCCACCGGCATATTTATTCGGCAGAGTGTGTACACTCCTACAAGCGAGGTCTCACTCAGACATTTTAATGTGCTTAACAATTGTTTATAAATTTGCACACATTAAAAAAAATTGCAATAATAATCATATTAATAGTCTAACCATTCCTTTCTTGACTTATGCGGCTCTGATATAAACAGCCGCATTTTATTTTTTTAATTTTTGTTATTTTTTATTATTTTTATCTGATTATGATAGAATTAATATATACAATAGGTTTAAACTGTTTAAATATAAAAAAGGGGAGTCTGAAATGGGGATATTTTCCTGGTTTTTCGGAAAAAGAAAAGATAAAAGTGCTTTGGCATTCTATCCCGATGCAGTAATTGTTGTATCAGAATCGGGTGAGATTTTATATGCAAATCAAAATCTTCTTGATTTATTTCAATTATCCAGTGATGAACTTTTTAATATGGAGCTTTTTGATTTGTTTGACGGAGGATTTAATCTTATTCATAATTTGTCTCATTCAAAAGACTCTGCTGTTGTCCGCTCAAAACACAATATACAGGAAGATTCTTATATTGAAATCAGGGCATCTGAATACGATGACGGCGAAAATAAAATTATAATATCAATTAGAGATGTATCTAACAGCCAGAAAATGCTTAATAAATTAATGTTTGAGCATGAATATCTAAATAAACTGACAAAAAACAATAATACCTTTCTGTCAAAAATTTCAGGTGAATTGACATCGCCGCTTCATTCAATAAATGGTTTTTCTCAGGCTATTTTGGAAGGACTCGGCGGTGATGTGAATGAAAAACAGGAAAAATATCTGAAAATTATCAATAAAAATTCAACACAACTTCTGGAATTAATTAACGGTGTTGTTGAATATTCAAAGCTGGAATCCGGCTTGTATGAATATGAATTTAAAAATTTTGATTTTGTAAACCTGATGACAGATATTTTTAATGAATATAAACCTCAGGCTGATGAGAAAAAAATTGTGCTTAATTTTAACTTAAATAGTCTTGCAAAAAGAACTTTTTATTCAGATGAACATGTTTTAAGAAAAGCTCTGGAAATCCTTCTTAAAAATGCTATGGATAAAACAGACAGCGGTTCAATACAGCTTACAGTTAGTCATCCTGATGCCGAATATCTGGAACTTGCCGGTTTTAAAGTTAATCCCAATCTGCCTGACAAAACTTATGCGATGATTAGTCTTGCATATACCGGTGTAAGCATACCGCAGGAGGAACTGGCATCTATTTTTGATCCTTATGCAAATATTGATAAATACATAGCAAAGAAAACTGTTGTAAAAGGTATGGAAATGGGTATTTTGTACAATCTTGTCAGACTTATGAAAGGTAAAATCTGGGCAGAATCCGAATCGTCACAGGGCTGCGTATTCTCGTTTATAATTCCGACTGAAAGATTAAGTATTTAACAACCGGAGAAGTATATGGCTAATGTCACTTTAAAAAATGTAGTAAAAAGATATGATACAAAAACTATCATAGATAATATTTCTCTGGAAATTAATGACAAAGAATTTCTTGTGCTCGTAGGTTCTTCAGGCTGTGGCAAATCCACTATTCTACGAATGATTGCAGGTTTGGAGGATATAACCTCAGGCGAAATATATATAGGCAACAAATGTGTAAATAATGTCCACCCCAAAGACAGAGATATTGCCTTTGTATTCCAGAGTTATGCACTATACCCCCATATGAGTGTTTATGAAAATATTGCTTTTCCTTTAAAAATGAGAAATTTTAAAAAAGATGAGATAGACAGAAAAGTCAAAGAAGCTGCAGAAATTTTAAATCTAACTGAATATCTTGATAGAAGACCCAAACAGCTTTCCGGAGGGCAAAGACAGCGTGTCGCTCTTGGACGTGCAATAGTCAGAAATCCGAAAGTGTTTTTGATGGATGAACCCTTATCAAATCTTGATGCAAAGCTGCGTGTTCAGATGCGTTCCGAGATAAAAAAACTTCATGAAAAACTGCAGACAACTTTTATATATGTTACCCATGACCAGACAGAAGCATTGACTATGGGTGACAGAATTGTTGTACTGGATAAAGGGGTGATACAACAGGTCGATGAACCTGAAAAAATATACTACAGTCCTGCCAATACATTTGTCGGCGGTTTTTTGGGCTCTCCTTCCATGAACTTTATAAAATCTAAAGTTGAGAACGGTACCATTAAATTTAATGATTATATTATTAATCTTTCTGAACCGCAAAAACAGCTTATACAAAACCGTGAAGAAATTATTGTCGGTATCCGTCCGGAGAAAATGGAGTCATTGTCACCCAACTATGAATTCACGGCAGGTGTTGATATATCCGAAATGCTTGGCAGTGAGAAAATAGTTTATTTTAATATAAACAATGCAAAATGTTCGGCAAAAATTGATGCTCAAAAAGAATTCGGAAAAGAAATTACACTAAACTTTAATACAAATGACTTTCTTTTCTTTGATGCGGAAACACTCAACAAATTATAATTTTTTACATTTTTTGAATGATGTAAAGCATGGCAAAAATGTGCAAAATATCCATGTTAACAACGGGAGAGGTTAGATAATATGGTTGGTTCAATTAGTTCAATAGGCTCTTACAGTGCATCCATTTTCGAAAGCCTTATGTTTTCTGATTCTTCAAAAACAACAGCTGGCATGAGTTTTGATGACATGCTTGCAAACGGAGTTATTTCAAATACAGAAGATAAAAAAGCATCTACCGGTATAACAGCAATGAGTGGTTCTTCGGAAAAAGAAGAAACCAGCTCTTCATCAAGTTCTAATAGCGAAATGGATTTCAACAATGACGGTCAGGTTACGATAGATGAGATTATTCGCTATATGCAGATGCAAATGGCTGATAATATGTCAGAGCAGATGAGCTCAGAGGATGGTTCTTTTGAAATGGGACAGCAGGCTCAACAAAACACAGGAATTGAGGAATTCAAAGCAAAACAGGCATCAAATGCATATCAGGCAGGTCGTCAGCTCATGGATACAGCTGTGGACATGATAACAGACAGCTTTATGTTTGTTGTATAGACTTTTATTAATTTTTCGAAATTATAAACGGGCAAAAAAAAAGACCCTTGGGTCTTTAAAATTATTTTTGTTCCTCGTGTGTGTCAGATTTCTCGTCTCTAATTTATTCCTCGTATATATATAAAGTATACACTGAGAAAATAATTGCTAAATCACGAGTATATTGTAAAGAAATATTAAGAAATTATTCTTCTTCTGAATCTTCTAAAGAATCAATGTAGTCCACTACTTTATTAAACTCATCATCATCTTCAATCATTTCAAATACGTATTCTTCACCTTCTTTTGTTAATCGCATTAAGACGACTTCCTTTTCTTGTTCGGGGTCGTCATTTTCTTCTTTAGGAAGAAGAAGCCCGTATTCCTGTCCGTCCATATCAATTATGTCGATTAATTCAAAATTGATGACATTGCCTTCTTCATCAATTGTTTCTATCAGTTGTTCTTCCATTTCTTCATTATTTGTCATTGTTTTTTCCTTTTTATATTGTATTTCTATTTGTAGTATTTCTATGAATTTCTATCTAAATACTGCTGTAATATTATGCACGCACTTTTTAAATCGACAAGCCCCTTATTTTTTGTATATTTCTTACCCTGCATAGCAAGAATACTTTCTGCCTGTCTGCTGGTAAGTCTTTCATCTTCAAAAATAATTTCACATTGGGGTATATTTATTTTTAGCAGATTTGAAAAATTTTCGCAATCCTTTGCCTGTTCACCAATAGTACCGTTCATATTTTTTGGCAGTCCTACGACTATTTTTTCTACATTATTATTTTTGCATAATTCCGTAATTTTCTTTACTGCATCTGCTTCAGGTTCTCTGTTAATTGTTTCGCAGGGCTGAGCTGTGAGCAGCAAAAAGTCGCTCAAAGCAATTCCTATTCTTTTTGTACCGACATCCAGTCCCATTATTTTGTGCATTTTAAATCCAGTTTTTTTCTATTTCCTTAATGCATTTTTCTATGTAATTTATATCAATATCGCTTAAATCTTTATTTGCACGTCTTGCAAAGATAGAAGTTGCACTCTTTATGCTTTCATACCTGTCTTTTTGCGCAAGAAAATACTCGTAAATACTTTTTTTAATCAAATCAATTTTTAGTTTTTCTTTTATTTCACTTTCATCGGTAAGTGAATACAGCATGCCGGCAAATGAGGCGTCCCCTGATTGTTTAGCAAGATATGCACTGAATAAAAGTCTGTTATCAAATACTTTTGTAAATGAATCATTAAATATGCTGTTTATATTTTCTTCTATAAGTTTATCAATCTGGTTTGTGTCAAAAACTTTGTTGTCAGCAATTTTATCAATCAATCCGGCAAAATCCTCATTGTTTTCAACATCAAAGAACCATTTTGAAAAATAATTTTTGTTATAAATCTGTTTTAAGAGAAAATCATTTAATTCTATTTTGTCCAAACCTGATTTCAGGTCTATTTCCTTGTAATCTACGTCTTTTGCTATAAAAGACCAGGCAGCATATTCGTAGGAAAATTCTTTATATTTTAGTCTTGAAATTTTTTCGGCATTAACCATGAGAAATTTGCAAAAAGCCGCGTCGGTTTCTATAACATTATCGTTTTGATAGAATTTATTGACTATTCTGTCAAACTCTTGTTGAGAAATTTCATTAAAACCGAAACAATCAATAATTCCGTCAATGTCATTTATGACAAGAGCAAACATTTGTATGAATGACATTTCATTTTTTCGTGAAAATATAATACCCTGATTACCGTGTCCGTCCGGATAGTTTATAAAACATTTGTAAACAGGTGAAGATGCCAGTATCTTTTTATAATAATCTTTTGTTATGTCTTCTTTTATACCTGAGAGTTTTAACAGGCTAAAGCTTTTTTGAGCTGCGGCTCTCACTTTTAAATCATCACATTCTTCAGATAACTGTTTTAATACCGGATATGCAAGCGGAGATTTGCTCTCCCCTATTGCCTGTATTGCGTTTTGTGCAATGTCGGAATAAGGGTTTGAAATTATAACAGGTATTAAAATATTTGCTAAATTGTCCCCGTCATAGTCATCTGATAGTGAAGAAATAAGCATTTCCTTTTCTTTTTCCGGCAATGCATGGACAAAGTCAAGAAAATCAATCTGTGCTTCGGGGTTTATTTTTGCATTTTCAAGAAGTTTTACAGTGTCTGAGTCTATGATGTCATCAGGATTTTCAAAATATTCAAGATACTGTTCATAGTTTACGTGTTTACCGCATTCTCTTAAAAAACTGACGACTTTTGTTTTAATGGAATCATTTATTTTAGGATTTGCAAGAGTTTCAAAGAAAAGTTTTTCGGCTTTTTCTATTTCAATAAGTTCACTTATAAGAAAAGTAATTGTGTAATCCCTGAGTTCTGTATTCTCTTTTAAAAATTCTTTGTGAAGAATATCCAGAACAGTATCTTTGTCTTCTATTTTATTTAAGTCATCTAGTGTGTTGCCGACAAGAGACCTGTCAGTGGTGTTGTTCTGCAGGTTTACAATGGATGAAAGTATTTTGGCTCTTATTTGCAGTTTATTGTCTGACATTTATCAAAAGCCTTTCTATTCCAGTTTTGTCCAGAATGCATCAAGTATTTTTTGTGCTTCACCCGAAGGCATTTTGTCTTCAAGTATAAGGTATTGTACAGCTATCATAGTGCACTCTGAGCATATATTTACACCAGGACCTTTAACCATTTTTACAACCTGCGTATTCGGTCTGCCGCAAAAACTGCAATATACAGGTTTAAAACCGGTATTCTCTTCACTTTTTGATTCATTTTCATGTTTTGCTCTTGAAAGTGACACTACTTTTTTATCTTCAGACATTCTTATTGTTTCCTTAGTGAACTTAATCTTTCATTATACTTCAAAAATATACAACGTTTATTGTATCTTATTTTAGCCAAGTTGCCAATTTTTTTTATTTTATATATTATGTTAAAAAGTTGATATGAGAAATTATCCGCTTATGAAAAAATTTGTATTACTGATTACGATATTATTTGTTTCTGTTATTTCAACCGCCTGTATAAATAATCTTGCTGTACAGGAATTGAATAACAAAGCAAAAGAATATATGGCAAACGGAGAAACAGAAAAGGCTATCGCCCGTTTACGCTCCAGTATAGACCTTGATACAAGTATTTTTGAAACGCATTATAATCTCGGTGTTGCTTTAATAGAAGAAAAAGAATATAAAGAGGCTCAGCAGTCTTTAGAAAATGCAATAAAATTAAAACCGGAGTTTGCTGATTCTTATTATTCTCTTGCAATGGCTTTTCAAGGTCAGGCAGATGAGATTATAAACGGAACTTCAAAAGAGCAGATACAGGAAGATTTAACAAAAAATGAATCTGATGCCGAATCATCAGCACAGCTGCCTGTTAATGCAGACAATGAAGAAAATACTCTATCAGAATCTGATAAGGTTAAAGTTGTAGAACTCTTAAATTCTGCTGTTGATAATTATAACAAATATCTTGTGAAGAAACCCTCAGCAGAAGATAAACAAAAAATAGAAGAACTGATTAGCTATTTAAATACACAAATTCAACAATATAATTCGATTAATAATCCCTCAATGGCTGATATTGATAATATATCAACCACTTCAAAAGAAGAAAGTGATGAATAATGCAGTCCCCTCCGTCATCCGTGGCTTTTAGTGTAGGAGGATTTGATGTTCACTATTACGGAATCATTATGTTTGCCGCTATTATTAGTGCAATACTGGTAATTTGTAATATTTCTAAGAAATTTTATAAAGATATAGATATTAATATTATCCTTGATATTTTACCGGTAATTATTTTGTGTTCTATTCTTGGTGCACGACTTTATTATGTCTTGATGGATTTTGATTATTTTTCAAAACATCTTTTAGAGATTCCTGCACTCTGGCATGGAGGGATGTCTATCCACGGCGGCATAATAGGCGGTATTATTTCAGGTTTAATATATGCAAAAATAAAAAATATAAATTTTTTCAAATATGCCGATGTCTTTTCTTACGGAATTGCAATAGGACAGGCTATTGGAAGATTCGGCAACTGGTTTAACTGTGAAGCTTTTGGAAAACCGTGCAATATTCCGTTTATAAAACTTTTTATTCCGCAAGCATACAGACCTTTTGGATATGAGAATGTTGCTTATTATCATCCTGCCTTTTTGTATGAATCATTGTGGGATTTGTGTGTATTTTTAATTCTGTTTTTTGTTATAAGAAAAATTACCGGAATAAAAGATGGGACTGTGTTTTTCTCCTATTTAATTTTATATTCGCTTGGCAGACTGTTTATTGAATGGTGCAGAATGGACAGTGTGCTTAACATATATGGAATTGCTGTTGCTCAGATAGTTTCTTTTATTGTTATTTTGATATCATCGCTGTTTCTTGTTTATATTTGTCTGAAGCGGCCTCGCTTGTAGACGTGGTACACTCTCTGCCGAATAAATATGCCGGTGGCATCCAAGGAAAATACAATTAAGAGAGGTAGCGAGGACGCATAAGCTTAGATATAGCTAAAGTGACTCCATGCACTTGTTGCCTGTGCCGGACTTGTTGGTAAAAATGGACTTGTTTATCGCACAGGTTCAAGAGGTAGTCGAAGTCAGTTGACAATATGAAATTACAAAAAAGAAAGGTAAGATTTTCATCTTACCTTTTTATATGTAATAGATGTATTTAGGTGACTAGAGAATCATATCAGGATATGGAGAAACATAGAGTTCGTTAAATCCGAGACCTGAATCTGCCGGCATTTGTCCAGTGAATGTTGAAGAATAAATGCTTGATGTATAAGGATTTGTTGCATATTGAGAAGCTGCATTTGCTGTGTATTGTTGTCCTGCTGCCTGATTATTGCCATGTGAGTTCAAAAAAGCATCTGCGTTATCAATAGCCTGCTGGCTGTTTTGCATTGTTTGTAAGTATTCGAGCATTTGTGCTGCGTTAGAGAATCCGTTCATCTGTGCATATTGTTCCATTTCTGCTGCTGATGTAAATCCGAGAGCCTGAGCTGTTGCATCGTCTATGCTTCCTTCTAATTGCGGTGCAGGGTTTGCAAGATATGCTGTGCCGTATGCAAGTCCTACATTTGGAAGAGTTTGCTGTGCAGCGATTTTGTAATTTGAGTTTCTGAGTATTGATTTGTTCTTTGCAAGAATACTTTCAGTTTTAGCTATTGCTTTTTGTATTGCTGTTTTTTGAGCATCTGTTGTTGCTGCTTTCAAATCTGCTTTATATTGTTCAAGTAATTTTGCTGCTTTGTTTGCGTTGAATTGAGCTTCTTGCATTTTTAAATTTGCTTTTACATTTTTAACAAAGAGGTTATTTTCTTTAATTATCTGATTTAAATATGCTTTACCTTCTTCTGTTGCAGGTAATTTTTTCTGATACTCAATATATTGTTTAAATTTTTGTTCGTATGCATTAAGTGTATTTCTTAATTGTTTAGGATTGCTTATAGTGTTAACAGCAAATTCCGTATTTAATCTGCTTTTCTGTAATTCAAGAGTTCTAATCTGAGAATCTATTTCACTCATTCTTGCAGATGTCGGATTTTTTGCCTGCTCTGCTTTGAGTGCATTAATTTTTGCATCAATATCCTGAATGTTTTTATTAATTCTTTGTTCTGCTGCTTTTTGGTAATTTTTAAGACCGTTTCTGTAGGAGAATGCCTGTTCGAGATTTGGTTTTGCAGTATTATTCCAGTATCCTCTTATTGCTCTTGCTGACTGGAACGGATGAGCCATTCCTTTTCCTGCTGCAGCAATACCTTTACCTGAAATTTTGAAACATTCGCCGGTAGCTTTGAGACTGCTGGTAACAGATTTGCCAGTTGCTGCCATTCCGCTTTTGAATCCGCCGTTTTTGAAACTGCTTATTACAGACGGAGTTTTTGCTACATTAACACCGGAGGATCGCAGAGCGCCTTTTGCACCGGCTACGGAACCGACTATTGCGGTAGCACCGGAACCCATTTCTTGCCATGCGGCAGCTGCTTCAGCATCTGTTTTTGCTGTTGCTGCTTTATAAGCACCTTTGCCGACCTGTACAGCACCCATTGTTGCACCTGCTGCGACAAGGAAAGGAGTAGCTGCACCGCCTGTAGCCACAGTCAATGCAACAGCACCTGCGGCAACTGCAACTGTTGTTAATGTACGTTTCCAGCTAAATTTACCGTTTTCATCGCAAACCATTCCTTTAAAGAAATTGCCTACGCCTTTAAAGAAGTTTTTGCATTTTTCTTTTCCGCTTATTTTCCCGTCATCCATCTCAGCTTCTGCAGTTGCTTGGATTTGAGCAGCGGTTTGAGCCGGTGCAATATCTTGCATTTGAGCTGATGTTTGTATATTTTGCTGTTGAGCAGATTGTTGAACTTGATTTGGATTAACCTGTGTATTTGCAGTCTGATTTGCTGCAGCATTTTGTATTTGCTTTTGTGCGTACTGTTCTGCAAGAGCTTCTTCTCTTGTTTGCTGTTGAGCAAATTGTGCCTGTTGAGCCTGAGCATTAAATAATTGCTGCTGTTGTGCCTGCTTTTGCATATTTAACAGCAGCATCATAATGTATTGCTGATACAAGCTGTTGTTTGTGTAATTTGCAGGTAGCCCAAATGGTGAAATACTCATTTCCAATCTTCTCTAAATAAAAATTCCCATAAAAGTGTATTTAATATCCCTCAATTAAATAAAAAATTTTTATTCAGAGAAATTGACTTATTTGAGTGTATTGTTAAGAAATATTAACAGTCTTATAAAAATAAAGCGTGTGCAAAGATTTCTCCAACCTGATGGTTGTAGTATCTGCCATCATCTTTAGTAAACAGCTCTCTCCAGTGACTCTCTTTCGTTCCGTCTGCTGAATATGAAGGATTACACATCATCAGGTGATGTGTATTTGTGTCATACCTAAGTGGGAACAAATCTTCCATCTGCATAAAACTAGGCAGTTTGTCACTTGCTATTTCAAAGCCGAAAAGTGCATTCCTTATTCTGTTAAGCCTTGTTTCATAGGATGTGCCGCCTTCTGTGTTATCGTTTGAAACTTCTACTCCCGGTGCGTAGTCTCTGGAGTATTTAAGCCTGTTTGACCAGTATTTTACGGTATCAAAATCATCTACGCTTACAAATGCAGTACCGGCATTCAGACCCATCATCCTGTATCGTTCAAAATCATCGGAACTTTTTTCTCCGACAAAACTTAATGTACTGCAGCCTGAACGGCGTCTTATTTCATCTGTTATATATTGCATCTGGCTGTATTCTGGAAGAGCTCCGACACCGGTATAATTTTGCATATCATATCCGCCTATGTGTTTTGCCGAGTCAACAAAAATTGCTTCAAATCCCAGATTAACAAGTTTTACCATTTCTTGTATATAAAGTTCTTCATGTTCGGGATTATTCCAGCGGAAGTTTTGGTCTTCTTCATAAGGTTTCGAGACTTTCAGCTGATCTTCTGAAATAATCGTTCGAAATCCTGTTTTAAGACCTCTGAAATGAGCGAGGTCATTAAAAGCTTTCAGCTGTTCTTCCGGTGAAATTTTATCTGCAATATCGAAATTAATTATATTTTCGCTGTAACCTATACCGAGTTTTATTCCGTAAATGGAATTTTCTTCCCAGGGTTCTTTATTGTAGCCGTCTCCGTATATATTCGGCCAGATTTGAGAAAGTATTATACAGTTTGCCCAGCTTTTAGCGGAAGGGGGAATTGCTGGCAGTATTTTTATTGCACTGATTATTCCGTTTTTACATCTGTTTCCGTGCATTTGCGCAATTGCACGGTTGTTTATTTCTATATAATTACCCAATCTTCCCCATTTATCACCATAATCCGGCGTTTCTACATTGTCAGGAAAGTTTTTGTAAAAAGTTGTACATTCACACAATGATACAATCGATTCAACAGCCTCTTTTAAGGGCCTTTCTAGAAGTTCTGACGGTAAAATATTTGAAATCCACTGCTTCAAATTTCCGTCATTTAAAGCTCTGTATTTGTGTTCTTCACTCCATTTGTCATAATGAAGGGTTTTATTGTTTTTGTATGCTTTTAACAGCTTATTAACCGTATTCATACGGTCAATATATTAAACATATAAGTTAAAAACATCGTATTTTATAGCAATTTTTTCTTATTTATACTGCCGATTTGGAGAATATTTTGCAATAAAAAACAGGTTAGAAAACTTTTAAACCAAGCCTGCAAACTTTTTTTATCGCAACCCCGAATAAAGTGCCTGGATGTTAACTAACCCGTATTGTTATAATACCACATTGTGATATTTTTTAAACATTTTTTAGAATTATTTTTTAAGATATTTTAATAAATTCTAAAATTTATTTTAAAATTTCTCCGGCAATTAAATCTCCCATCTGTGTTGTGCCTACAACTTGCGTATTTCCGTAATGAATATCGGGAGTTCTGTAGCCTTTTTTCAAAACAGATTTTACTGCATTTTCAATTGCACATGCTGCCTCATCTTTTCCGAAGCTGTATCTCATCATCATTGCTGCAGAAAGAATTGTTGCAACCGGATTAACAATGTTTTTTCCTTTTAAATCAGGAGCAGAACCGTGTATTGGTTCAAAAAGTCCTTTTTCATTATTTGAAAGGCTTGCACTTGGCAGCATTCCCAATGACCCAGGCAGCATTGAGGCTTCATCTGATAATATATCGCCAAAAATATTTCCTGTGACTATAACATCAAACTGTTTCGGATTTCTAATAAGCTGCATTGCTGCATTATCCACATACATATTAGTAAGTTCTACCTCCGGATAATTATTTGAAACAGAAGTAACTACTTCTCTCCAGAGGCGTGAAGCATCAAGAACATTTGCCTTGTCAACGGAACAGAGTTTTTTATTCCTTTTCATTGCTGTTTGAAAAGCGACATGTGCAATTCTTTCAACTTCTTTTTCAAAATAAATCATGTTATTAAATCCGGCACGTTCACCGTTTATAAAATCTATACCTCTTGGCTGTCCAAAGTAGACATCTCCTGTAAGTTCCCTGACAATCATAATATCGACATCTTTTATTACTTCGGGTTTTAGTGTTGAAGCTTCAATCAATTCATCAAAAACCAAGGCCGGTCTTAAATTAGCAAAAAGATTTAAGGCTTTTCTTATTCCGAGCAGTGCTTTTTCAGGACGCACCTCGGGCGGCAGAGAATCATACTTCCAATCTCCGACAGCACCGAGATAAACAGCATCCGCATCTTTGGCAATAGAAATTGTAGATTCAGGAAGAGGTTTACCGCAGTCATCATAAGCGCACCCGCCAATCAGGGCTTTTTCGTATTCAAAACAATAGCCGAATTTTTGCTCTATTGCATTTAAAATTTTTATACCTTCGTTAATTACGGCAGGTCCTATACCGTCCCCTTCTAAAAGTGCTATTTTGTATCCCATTATTTTACTCCGAGTTTTTGTTTTGTGTATCCAATTAATCCGCCGCTTTGTATAAGCTTGTTTATTTCTTCTGGAAATGCAGCACATTTATATTCTTTATTCTTTGTAAGATTTTTTACTATACCGCATTTTAAATCTACAAATATTCTGTCGCCTTTGTCACATTCATCCGTAAGTGCCGGATGTTCTAATATCGGCAGCCCAATATTGATTGCGTTTCTGAAAAAAATTCTTGCAAAAGATTTTGCAATCACAACAGAAATTCCTGCAGCTTTTATTGCAATCGGTGCATGTTCTCTGGAACTTCCGCAGCCGAAATTTTCCCCGGCAACAATTATGGCTCCTTTTTTCACTTCTTTTACAAAATCTTTATCTAAATCCTCAAGACAATGAGAAGCAAGTTCTTTTTCATCAGATGTATTTAAATATCGAGCCGGTATTATAACATCAGTATCAATATTGTCACTATATTTAAAACAATTTCCCTCAATTGGTGTATTCATGTGTAAACTCCATTTACAAATTTATAAAAATATACTATATATAATAGTATACATTTTTGTTATCACACACACAAGAAGATGAAGGAGATTAAAACATGAATTATTTTATCGGTGAAGCAGCTGGAAAAGTTTACGAATTTTTAGCAGATGAAAAAAACAATGAAGCTACAATTTCTAAAATTGAAAAATCTTTAGACTTAAGCGAAAACTTCGTTAACATGGGTATCGGCTGGTTATCACACGAAGGTAAAGTTGATTTATCAGGTAAAGGTGCAAGAACAAAAGTTAGACTTACAGAAGATATCAACAACTAGTTATTTCAAAAATTAAATTTGATTTAATAAAAAAGGCAGATTTTTACATCTGCCCTTTTTTTAAACAGGTGGAATTGGTCCGCCATAGCTTTTATAAAGTTCCATGATATCATCAGAAAATTTGTAACCGTTACAAAGACCAATGTGTGTTTCTGCTACAAATTCCAATGGAGAATGTTTTGCATAAGAAGAAACTCTGCCTGCAATTTCCTGCTTTTTAGCATCATTTAAGAAATCAAGAAGTTCCTTAGTTGCATTTTCCGGTACATTGCATTTTTTAGCCGGATTGTGATATTTGAAATATAAATCGGGAATCTGCTTTTCATGCATTAAATGTCCTCCTTCATGGTATAACTTATCAAATTTATTAAAGGCGTGGGCTCCATATTGACAATCTAAAGAAACGCCGGCTTTATTATAAATATTTTCAGCCAGGTCTTCCATTTGTTCAATTGACATTTCTCTGATTTTTTCCGTATTTGGAAAATTAGGAATTTTATCTTTTATTTTTTTCATTTTATCCGCATCTTTAAACAGGTTTTCAAATGCATCTTTATATACATTTTGGTAGTAGCACATGTTTGCATAATCATCTAAGCCATTTGCCATATAATTAATTTCAAGAGGGCTGAAATTTTTTGTTCCTTTCTTTAACTCTGCAAGATTTTCAAATAACGGTTTATATCTGTCTCGGCTTAGTAAAGAAAATTTATATTTTCCGTTGCTAAATGCGATAGCGCCCTTTTCTTCCAGACCTTTTAAAAGAGTTTTTATGTGTTCTAGAGACTCTGTACTTTTCAAAAAATCTTTATTAATAACGAGGCTTCTTAACTCAGAATTCGGGAACGACATTATTGCCATAGGTG
>CALUVO010000035.1 GCA_944324245.1 Candidatus Gastranaerophilales bacterium
CCCGAACCCAGTCCGGGGAGCGAGACACGAAATGAGCACAAGCGACAGCGCAGCGAATGACAGTGTTGAGCGTGAAGAAAATCCAAGAAGCGGATTTGCCTTCTTTTGCCGTTGAGCTGAGGCGAAACGTGCAAAATGGCTTCACGAAATTATCAATAGTTTTTCTTTGAATTATTGATTTGTAAATAGTGAAAGTGCGGCTGTGGAGTCGAACGAAGTGAGCGAACAGCCATGTGAACAAGGTCAATAAAATAAAAAATTTTTGATTATAATATTGGTATGGATAATCAAAACAAAAATACCAAAGTAGCAGTTGCCCTATCAGGAGGGCTGGACAGCAGTGTAACCTGTTTTTTGCTTAAACAGCAGGGCTTTGATGTTGCGGCTGTTACCGCAAAAATGGTGGATGATGCAAAATTTGAACAGATTATTTGTAACGCAAAAAAAGTTGCCGACAAACTCTCTATACCGCACTACGTTATTGATGTAACCAAAGAATTTAAAAAGGATGTTATTGATTATTTTGAAAATTCTTACAGAAACGGACAGACTCCGAATCCTTGTATCCTTTGCAACAGAACAATAAAATGGGGACGGCTTTTTGATTTTGCGATAAATAATCTGGGCTGTGATTATGTCGCATCAGGACATTATGCAAAGATTATCGATGACAACGGGATAAAAAAAATGTATCCGGCAAAGGATTTACAAAAAGACCAGCAGTATTATTTGTTTGAGCTGAATCAATCCCATCTTAACAGAATAATGTTTCCATTGAGCGATTACACAAAAGATGATATAAGAAAAATTGCACTTGAAAACGATTTACCGTCAAAATCCTCAAAAGAAAGTCAGGATATCTGCTTTATAATAAAGCCGATGACAACAAAAAAATACATTACAGAAAAACTCGGACATAAAAAAGGGGATTTTGTATACATAAAAAGCAATAAAAAAATCGGTATACACGATGGTTTTTATCAATATACAATCGGTCAGAGAAAAGGCATAGGTATTGCATGGGAAGAGCCTTTGTATGTGGTAAAGCTTGATGCAAAACAAAATATTGTATATGTCGGAACAAAAGAAGATTTGCTAAAAAATGAACTCACAATACATGATGTAAAATTCCAGTATCCTTTTGAGAAACGTGAATTTAGCGCAAATGTAAAAATAAGATATAATATGCAGGCGCAAAAAGCACAAATTGTTTTGGATTGTCAAAAGAAAACAGGAAAAATTATATTTGAAATGCCGGTAGCCTCGGTTACATCAGGTCAGGCTGCCGTATTTTATGATATAAATGATAATCATCTTATAGGCGGAGGCTGGATTGACTGATTTAAAAAAATTAATAACCGCTGCCCAAGACTGCCACAAGCTTTCAGAAGAACAAATTATTGCCGTTTTAAAGGATGATTCAATCAACGATTTTTTGTTTGAAGCAGCTGACAAAGTCAGAGAAAAATATGTGGGCAATGCGGTTCATTTAAGAGGTCTGATTGAATTTTCAAATATCTGTAAATGCAGCTGCAAATACTGCGGAATACGAAAAGAAAACACATCCGTACAAAGATACAGGATGACCGAAGAAGAAATTCTTTCGCTTGCACAAAAGGCAAAAGAATACGGATATAAGACAGTTGTACTCCAATCCGGAGAAGATTCTTTTTTTTCAAAAGAAAAAATGGTATCGATTATAAAAAAAATAAAAGAGATGGGATTTGCTCTCACACTCAGTATTGGTGAAAAAACTTATGAAGAATATAAAGCATACAAAGATGCCGGTGCTGACAGATATCTTTTGAGAATAGAAACAACTGATAAAAATCTGTATCAAAAAATGCATCCTGATATGTCTTTTGAAAACAGGATAAATTGTCTTAAAAATTTAAAAAAACTCGGCTATGAGACAGGTACGGGATGCCTTGTCGGTTTGCCGGAACAGAGTATAGAATCACTGGCTCACGATATACTTTTTTTTAAAGAGCTTGATGCTGATATGATAGGTCTCGGACCGTTTATCCCCGCACCTGACACGCCTCTGGAAAATGAAAACGGCGGTACTCTGACAATGGCTTTAAAAGTAATGGCGCTAACAAGACTGCTATTGCCGGATATAAATATACCTGCAACTACGGCGATGGAGACACTGGAGCCTGATGGAAGGCTAAAAGCGCTGCAAAGCGGAGCAAATGTCGTTATGCCGAATGTTACGGATAAAGAATGCAAGCACAAGTATACAATCTATCCCGGCAAAGCAGGTCTAAACAATACTGCGCAAGATTATAAAAGAAATATAGCTTTTATAATTGAAAATATAGGCCGAAAAATTTCTTGTAATTTCGGTTTCAGAAATAGAATTAAAGAATAATCTTAAAAGCTTGCTCTTTCAAAAACATTTTCAGCTGATTTAATAAAATTTTTGAAAATAGTTTTTATTCTTGGATTTTTCAAAGCTGAATCAATGGAAAATTTATTCCCGTTTGCCGGAGAAAGGGCATAAGTAGTATCTTTATCAAAAGGTGACTGAGCTACAAATGTAAGAACTCTTGTTCTGAAATCATTTTTGTCAGCAAGCGGTTCAACAACTATTGCCGATTTCTTAATAAAAGAACCGGGTATAGGATTTTCTATATTTACTTTTACAGGTTTAAATCTTCCTATTTCAGGGATTTCTGCAAATTTATGCTGAAGCTCTTTGAATGCAGCTTCTATTTTTTGTATTTGAGTTTTTGGGAAAATGGTAGCAGTTGTGGCAACTGTTTTTCTGACTGTTGAAAAATCTGTTTTCATGTTTATATTCTCCAGGTTATTATGTTATTAATGTTTTTGACCGTATTTTTTCTTTATTAAGTTTGCTTTTTTGTCAATTAAGTCTAAAGATTCAAAACTCAAAACTTCATACTGTCCGAGTCCGAAATCTGCCAATAACGGATAGTCATCAGCTTCTTTGTATACATGTTTATTTTTTGTTTCACCGTTTCTTATTCTTGCATAAGTTGTTTTTTCATATTCAAGATATGCATTTTCTTTTACGGGGTCGCTGAATACTTCGTTTACAGCATCTACAATACCTGTAGAATCATAGTAGTCTTGGAGTTCCGGTATCCCTTTACCTATATCTTTTTTTGCAAGAATATCATATATAAGGTGCTCAATCTGCCCCAAATAGTTTAATTTTTCGCTTCTTATCTGCAGTTCACCGAGAACTGTTTTTATTTTGCCTTTTTTATCTTTAATTTCAAATTCTATATTCATCTGGGTTGTTGTATAGCCGTTTTTCTTTCTGACTTCAGAATTATTTACAAGCTGCAATCCGGGTGATGACTGCTGCCATAATTTTGCTGTATTCTGGCTTATATACGGGTATATGTGGTTAGAATGATAATTGCTTACTTTTGTAATTTTTATATCATTGCGCAGAATTGCTTTTGTAAGATATTCTTCCACTTTTTTCATATCGGCATCATCGGGAAGAACAAGTCTGATACCTATAAGATCCCGAATCCAGTTAACAGCTTTTTGGTAGTCTTTTGTTGAAGTTTTCAATGATTCTTCTAGTGCCTTATATCCTCTGGCATCAAGCTTCAATTCAGCATCTTGCAGACTCATTTTAATAAGTTCTTTTTCATTTTTATCAAGCTGTTTATATGATTTTTTCTTGAATTCTTTTGCAAAACTGTTCAGTACATCGCCGTCTATATATTCACTTTTATATTCTTTTATCAATTTGTTATAAATTGAAACAGAATCCTTTGCTGCCGGCTGTCCGTTTTTTTCTCTTGCTTTTATATATTTTCCAAATTCTTTTTCACCGCCAAAGATTTTTTTTAATTGTTTTATTGCAGGTTCAATAGCTTCATTTCCGTCTTTTTCCAGTTTTTTTGCTGTTGCTTTATAAAAAGATATCTTTTTTGCGGCAAGTGTAATTATCTTTATCTGTTTATCCGTGAAAATTTTTTCACCTTTAGAATTTATTTTTGGCTGTAAAAGACAGTTTATTTCATCGCCCAGAATATTTTCTTTTACAACAAGATTGTAATCTTTCAACAGCTGTGCAGGAGTTGTCATATCCTTCGCTGAAACTTTTTTGAGCTTAGCCGGTTTTACTGCCTCAAAAGTATCAGTTTTAGGCGAGCGTTCAAGAGAGTTTTCCTGAATACCCGTGTCAGATTTCTTCTGTCCGAAAGAAGGAACCGCATTAATTTGCAATAAATTTAAAGGTAATAATTTTATCATAATTTTCGGCTTTATATTAACTGGTAATATCTATTAAAGTCATAAACAAAAAAATTTGTCATTACTTAAAAATAATTTTTATAAAATGAAATATTTTGTTACATGTGTACAATTTCGTGTTAAAATTATCGCATGTCTAAACGAAAAATTGCTTATATAGTTATTCTCTCTACCATTGTTATAGGCTGCACATGGGCCTTTATAGCAGCAGGAGTGATTACTAAAAATTTTAAAAAAGAAGTCTTAAAAGACGCAGGACAAAAACAGGAACTCAATATCCAGAATCTTATAATTACGGAGACAAAAGAAGATAAAAAATACTGGGAGTTGTACGCTGAATCCGGTTATTATGACAATCAGAATAAAGTTGCAATTTTATATAATGTTATAGGCAACTTTTACGATGATGACAAAGTTGTGCTAAGCATGGAGTCCAGCAAAGGGACTTTTAGCGAAGATACAAAAAAAGTTGTGCTTTATGATAATACATATTTTATTTATAAAGACGGCACAGATGTAAGAGCAGACAGGTTTGTATGGCAGGGGAACGACAAAGATATCACTGCACAGGGCAATGTGGTAATAAGAAAAAAAGGTGAAGTTAAAACCTACAGCAACGAAGCTGTCCTTAGCAATAAAATGACAACAATAAGAATAAAAGGACGATCCAGAACCGAACTTTACAGCAAGGGGAATTTTGATGAAAAGATTTAAATTTTTAATTTTAATACCTATGATTATACTGGCTGCAGGAATTGCTCTTGCTGCTGATTTATCTATCGAATCAGACAAACAAACCTTTAAAATGGAGGAAAACAAAGCAAAATTTGAAGGGAACGTCAGAGTAAAAATGGACGACATAAACGCAACTGCACCGAGAGCAGAAGTATTTATTGACCCTAAATCAAAACAGCTTACGGATGCAGTGATGTATGACCAGCCTTATGTTGTTCAAGTCAAGACTGATAAGAAGAATGAAATCAAAGCTAATATATTAAAAATGTCGCTTTTAAATAAAAAAATAAAAGCCGAAGGAAACACCCAGACTACCGTAACGCAGACAAATGCTCAAAAGCCTACTGTAATTATCACCGCTGATACACAGGAATACGATACAAATACAAAAACCCTTACAGCAAACGGCAATGTCATTATTTATTACAAAGACGTAGAAACTTTTTCTAATTCTGCCGTTGCAAACCTGAATAAAAACGGTGATTTACAAAAAATCACACTTACGGGAAACGGCAGGCTTAAACAAAAAGACAGCGTAATTACCGCAGACAAATTTATTTATGATGCAGTAAAGGAAGTTGCTTACGGACTGGGTTCAGCCCACAGTGATGTCGATATGGACGGTACAAGAATAAACGTATGGTCTGACAGGCAGGAATATTACAAAGCCAATAACATTATACAGGCCTCTGGCAAAGTCCATGTAACATACAAAGACTATGATGCAAAAGGCCCAAAAGCCACTGTATATCCTGACCCAAAAACTAACAAGCCTAATGAAATTGTATTTTTAGGACGTTCTACCATAACAGAGCAAATGAGATCCATAGAAGCTGACAGGATAAAAATGTATATTAACCCGAAAAACTTCTTTGCCGAAGGCAATGTAAAAACGGTCATAAAAAATGTACAGCAGAACAAAAAGGGTGATTTTTAATTTTTAAAAATCGTTGTTAGTCGGTTCAAATGTGACTTTGTGCTTACCTACAAAGTATGTCTGAGAAAAATTCTAGATAGGAGTCTGCCTCATAAAAGCAACTAAATGTTGTTTTTATGTGATGGCTAAGTCAAAAGCGAAGCTTTTGCGTGCAATGGACTCCGTGCGAAAGGTGTCTGTGGCACGATTCGAATGGAGACTCTGCCGAATAAAATATGAATAAATGACATATTTATGAGAGGAGCTAAGTGAGATACGAAGTATCCCCGTGCAGTATAAAAATTACCATACGCCGTACACATCAGGATGCCCTCGGGTACAGGCAAGGTTTCATTCAGAAATAATATTAAATTTTCTTTACATTTGTTTTATTTTTATCAAAATTTTTCATAAAAAATTTTTTATATAAATGTAGGTAAATGAAGGTTTATTTTTTATGACAATTAGTACAGTAAATTACGGATATTATCCTCAGATACATAAACAATCCGATATTGCTGGACGTACATCAAGAATTTGCTATGCGGATAATGAAAATGTACCGGCGGAAAAAAGAGGTAAAGAAATCTCTGATGAAGATTATAAAAAACTTCAGGAACAAAAATCGGCTTCTATAAAATATTTCAAAGCACCTGCTGCAAAAGATGTAAAAAAAGCAGTATCAACCTTTGAAAAATGGCTGGAAAAATATACCTCAAGACCGCACAGGTATGATATTGACAGAATAAAAGACAATACAAATATGACATTGGATTATATCAACAATTTAAACAATAATCCAGATGGAAATCATAAAGCTTCTAGATATGAGGTTCTTGTTTAGACAATTTCCACTCTGAATGCCGGGGCTTGTTTTAGTCTTTCTTCTATTTCATCAAATGTCAAAAAGCCTTCCTGAGCACCAAAATTTGAAACAACTGATGCCGCATTAACAGATGCCATCATCAATGACTTTTCTATATTCCAGTTAGTGTGTTCAAGTGCCGCGGCAAAGGTAGATGACAGTGCATCTCCTGCACCGAGTGTACTCACAACTTTTGCTGGAAATTCCGGACATCTGTAATATTTTTTGCCGTCATAAGCATATACGCCGTGTTTTCCGTCTGTAATAATTACGACTTTGGCATCCGTTGATTTTAGCTTATCAAGCATTGCTTTTATATCAGGGTGTATTGTTTCTGAAGAAAAGCTTTCAGTCTTTGTATCCGGACGAACTTCTATCTTTGTTACAAGCGAGGCTTCTTCTTTATTCATAACAACAACTTCTGCTGTTGCAAGAATTTTTTCAAAATATTTCAAACCCTTTTTTAAGCTTGAGCTGCCGGGGTTAATGATTACATTTGTGTTGTTTTCTTCTGCAAAATGAGCAAGCTTATCCAGAACAGCTCCTGATTGTCCGTTGAGCGGTGCAATATAAAGCCACTTTGCATTTTTTATTGCATCGTAATTAATTTCATTTTCTTTGATTGTTCCGTTTGTACCTCTGTGTGCCAGAACAGTTCTGTTGCCTTCAAAACTTAAAAGAATTATTGAAAAGCCCGAGCTTTCATCTTTACTTACTATAACGTTTTCTGTGTCAACACCGGCATGTTTTATGCGGTGCATAATGGTTTTACCCTGAAAATCTTCGCCGATTTTAAAAATAGCACTTGTGTTAAATCCGAGATTGGCAAGATTTGCTGCCGCATTGAGACCGCCGCCTCCTACTGCGGTAGTAAAACTATCTATTTCGACTTTGGCTCCGTAAGGAAATGACATAAATTCCGTGCTCGTCTTTTTTGTGCTTACGGAAACTATATCGGCAGCTTCGCTCTCTACAAATGCATCTATTGTTGCACTGCCAATGGTCACAAAATCGTACATATTAATATCTCCTTTAATAAACTAGTGCTTGTAATTGCTATTTAATCAGCTATTTCAGTAAGCAGATTATTGTCAAAGATTTTAAGCTCTCGGATGACTCTTATCATACACCTCTTTTAGCCGTTCTGTCGAGACATGTGTATAAATTTGCGTGTTTGAAATAGAAGCGTGTCCCAAAAGCTCCTGCACAACCCTCAAGTCCGCTCCGTTTTCAAGAAGCTTTGTTGCAAAGCTGTGTCTAAATACGTGCGGTGTTACTTTTTTGGGAAGTTCTATTTTTTTTACTATGTCATTCAAGGCTGCTCTGACTGATTGCGGCTGTAATCTGTAGCCTGTTTTGTTTATAAACACCGGAGCATCTTCTGTTTCAGACAGGTCACACGGTTCTTCCGGCACCATATACCGTACATTTCTTATGTATTTTTCCAAAAAATCTTTTGCCCTCGAAGAAACAAGTACAATTCTTTCTTTTGCACCTTTACCCATTACGGTTATTTCGTTTTCCTCAAGATTCAAACTTCCGAAATTCAAACTGCTCAATTCCGAAATTCTCATACCTGTAGCGTACAAAAGTTCGAGTATAGTCCGGTTTCTAAAGCCTGCAGGCGTTTCTATTTTTATATTGTTTAATATGTTTTCAATCTCCTGAGCTGAAAGAAATTTTGGCAGGCTTTTATTTCTTTTTGGTGCGTGTACACTGTCAGAAGGGTTTGTATCTAATATTCTTTCTCGATACAAGTATCTGTAAAAGGTTCTGATTGCAGCGATTTTACGCGACAGAGTCGTTTTTGAATAGTTGAATCTTTGTATAAAAACAAGGTAGTCTTTGAGCTTTGTGTGATTCGTCTCTTCAACAGGAGTATTATCAAGCCACAGCAAAAAACTCAAAACATCGGAGTGATAGGCCCTTATTGTATGTTTTGAAAAGTTTTTTTCCGCTTCAAGATAAACTAAAAAATCGCTTAAATACCCTTTTGTAATATCATTTATTGCCATACACAGATTATACAATATGCTTTATGTAAAAATAAAATTTGTTAATTATTTGAAAAATTAACTGGATATTGTATTATTAACATACGGCAGGATTGTGTTGTATCTGCAAAAATGACATGATAAAGGAGAGGAAATTGTCTATTGTATTGGATAAAAAACAGTGTTTAATAGCAGGAGACGGCGAATTGCCCGTAGCAATGGCTGAATCCGCACAAAAAAACGGTTTTGACGTAGTGGCAATTTCTTTGTCCTCCGATAACAGAAACAGACTGAAAAAGTTTTGTTCAAAAGTTTACAATTTCGGTCCGGGTGAAGTTTTAAAAATAAAACAGACTCTTATAGATGAAAAAGTTACACAGGTTACTTTTATAGGTAAAGTGCATAAAGGTTTGCTTTTGAGACGTCCAAAGCTTGATATGGAAGCAATCCGTCTTATGAAAGAAGCACAACGCCTAAACGATGATGCTGTTATGCTCATTATTGTCGACCAGCTTGAACAAATGGGAATTACAGTTCTTGACCAGACTATTTTTATAAAAAATCTCATGGCTCCCCCCGGCGTCCTCGGTGAACATGAGCCGGACGAAGATCAGTCGCTGGATGTTGAATACGGATACTGGCTTGCAAAAGAAATGGGTAAACTCGATGTCGGACAGTCTGTTGTAATCAAAAATAAAATGATTATGGCTGTAGAAGCTATTGAAGGCACGGACAAGTGTATTGAAAGAGGATGTAAGCTCGGCGGCAAGGGTATCACTGTTGTAAAAGTCAGCAAACCTACACAGGACAAGCGTTTTGATATTCCTGCAATAGGGTTAAATACACTTAAGACTATGAACAGATTCGGTGCAAAAATTCTTGCAATAGAAGCAAATGAAACAATTATTGTAGACCAGAAAAAAGTTATTGATTATGCCAACAAAAAAGGCATTATTGTGATGGCAATATAGCTTTTGATTTTATACAGCATTCTTGGTTATGTTTGAGGGCTGATTATGAACAATAAAAAACTTTTTATTATTACCGGAGAGTTATCAGGCGACAAACATGCTTCATTAGTTGTTCAACATTTGCGTAATACAAGACCTGATATAGAAATTGAAGCCATAGGCGGAGAGAATCTGAAAAAACTTGGTGTAAAGCTTTTTGTCGACCATTCTCATGCTCACATGTCCGCAATGGGACTTACGCCCAAAATTCTTTTTGACCATATAACACTCGGCAAAAGGGTAGTGGATTATTTAAAAAATGAATTTAAACCGGATTTAGTTCTTCTTATAGATTACGGCGGATTTAATCTAAATATTTCAAAATTTTTAAAAAAAGCCGGAATCAAAGTCTTTTACTACATTCCGCCGCAAATCTGGGCGTCTCGCAAATGGAGAATTAAAACTGTTAAGAAAAATATTTCTAAAGTAATGACCATTTTTCCTTTTGAAAAAGAAATGTATGAAAAAGAAGGTATTGATGCACAGTTTGTAGGACATCCTCTTATTACGCAAATGCCGCCCAAAGCGAATCGTGATGAAGTCTTTGAAAAATACGGACTGGACAAAAATAAAAAACTTATTTCAATATTCCCGGGCAGCCGGGAGTTTGAGCTGTATTATCTTATGAAAACTTTTTTAGATGCAGCAAAGTTAATACAACAGAAAAGAGACGATGTTCAGTTTGTGGTTGCACAGGCAGACAGTCTGGATGACAAACTGTTTAAAAAATATTTTAAAGACTCAGACTTAAAAGTAATAAAACATGATAACTATTCTCTTTTGAGTGCGTCAGATGCGCTGATGCTTGCTTCCGGTACTGTTGCTCTGGAGGCTGCTTTGTATACTACGCCTATGATAATCAGCTACAAAGGCCCGTGGTTTGCTTATCTTGTATACAGGCTTGTAAGATGTATAAATAGGGTTTGTCTGCCTAACATAATTATGGACAAAGATATTGTGCCGGAACTTTTGATGACTGATTCTAATCCAAACGTTATTTCTCAGCATCTCATTAAAATCCTTGATGATGAACAGTACAGAAATAATATGATAGAAGATTTGTCAAAAGTAAAAGCAATACTATCCAGACATGAAGCAGCAAACGAGGTTGCGCAGATACTTTCAGAAGCCTTGCAACAGGCATAAATACGGAACATTATAAATAATGCAAAAAATAAGTTTATTAAAACTATTCTGGATATTTTTTAAGATTGGCATGGTGCTTTTTGGCGGCGGATATGCTATTTTACCATTTTTAAAAGCGGAAATGGTGGATAAAGAAAAAATTTGTACTATGGAGGAAGTTACAAACTATTATGCACTGAGCCAGTGTATTCCGGGGCTTGTGGCAGGGAACGTTTCCATGTTTTCCGGCTACAAAGCAAGAGGAATAGCAGGGGCGCTTGCAGCGTTAACGGGTGTGTGCCTTCCGGCATATCTTGCCATAGTAATTGTGTTTGCATTTATTAATTCCATCATGGGATATCCTTTTATCCAAAATATCTTTGAAGTTCTTGACATTGCTGTATGCATATTAATTCTGCTTACAGTACTGGAATTATGGACATTTTCGATTTTTGATAAGTTTACTTCATTTATATTTGCTGCAGCATTAATTGCTTCCATAGCAAATGTTTCACCGTTTTTGATTGTTATTTCAGCCGGTATACTCGGACTTGTCAGACATTTTATTTTTCCAAAAAGCAAAGCGGCAAAATCCTGTGCATGCAATGAATGCACTGATATTCAACGCGAAGGGGACATGAGTGATGAATGAAATTTTCCTTCTTGCTTTTGAATATATGAAAATAGGTGCAGTTGCAATAGGCGGCGGATATACTGTTATTCCGTTTTTATATTACCTTGTAGATAAATACAAATGGTTTGATGTTGCAGAAATTACACAGATGATAGCTATTTCGAACCTTACCCCGGGGCCTATCGGAATAAACATGGCAACTTTTGTCGGTGTAAAAGTCGGCGGTGCAATCGGCTCAGCATTTGTAACAATTGCTTTTTTGATTCCGTCATTTATTATGGTGATGTTTATTGCAAGATTTTTGAAGAAAAATGCGGATAATCCGCTGATTAATAATATTATGTACGGACTAAGACCGGCTGCTGTTGCGCTTATCGGTGTTGCAGGTCTAAAGATAATGACTCATACTGTTTTTCATCTCGCTAAATTCAAACAAACTCACAATATTTTTGATTTTATTTCTTTAAAAGCTTTTATATTGCTGGTATTTTTTACAATTCTGGGATTAAAATACAGAAAAAATCCTATGATATTGATTGTAGTTGCCGTAATTCTCGGCTTTTTTGTAAAACTTTCATAAGAATTCAGGAATAAAATAAAAACTCCCTGTATTGTCTCATCTAATAACAAGGGAGATATAAATTAGGATCTTTTATTTTTTGCAAATTGTCAAAACTAGGCCAAAATAAGTTGTCTGAGAGGTAGCACCAATGCTTAGTCTTGAAATCTGACGTTCGTCAGAAGCGTGGTTCTGACTCACAATGGCACTGGGTTCGGCGTTGCCTCACACGGCGTGCCAGTCAGATTTCGCTGTCTTGAAATCTGACGTTCGGGGAATGTGTGTTTTTCCCTCACAAGGGGCGTCCCTTCTCTACGTTCAGTAACGTAGGTCGGATTTACAAATCCGATAAAATTATCTGTCAGCATAGTAATGCTGACCTATTGGCTTACTAACGCCAACAAAGACGTAGTCTGAGTCAGTTGACTATATGAAATGTTCAGTCCGTTTTATTGTGTGCAGGATTTGTAGTTTATAAAAATCATTGTCTGAGTGGGACCTCGCTTGTAGGAGTGATACACACTCTGCCGAGTAAATATGCCAGTGGCATATTTGCGAGAGGTAGCGAGTGGCGCCGAGTCTAGCATTTTACGGGAGTGACCCCATGCACTTGTTGGCTGTGCCGGACTTATTTTTAAACAATGAACTTGTTTATTGCACAGGTTCAACAAGTAGTCGGAGTCAGTTGACGATATGAAATATTATGAACTTATTAACTGCAAAACTTCCTGCAAAAGCGACTTATTTGTTTGAATAAGCTTGTTTGCTACATCCATCTGCATTTTTGCCTGTTGATAATATGAAATATTGGCAGAAAAATCACAGTTTGACATTTCCAATAAACCGCCTCTTACCTCGCCTCTGCCTATTACAGGACGTCCTGATTCTTCTGTTTCTATAAATTCGCCCTGTTTTACTTCGTAGAGACCTTCTGGATTGTGAAAATTCATAATAGCAAGTTTGTACAAAGGTACAACATTTTTTCCGCCGTCGGATTTTCCGTATAGTATACCGTCGCCTTTAAATTCAAATTCATCGTATTTGCCAAGATACTTGCCATTATTGGGGTCAATCCAGAGTTTAATATTTGTTGTAGGAATGTTTACAGCACCGCCTTTTATGCCTGTTTCAGCATAAATATCTGCATCTATAGGCTTTGTGCCCTGCATAATTTCGCCTTTATCGTTCAGAATATAACCCTGAACTTTATAACCGCTTGGGTTTTTGTATACGCCTTCTTTATCAAAGGTAAATTCACCGAGTCTGGAGTATACAATCTGACCATCATCACGGCGCAGTGTAAAGTATCCTTCTCCTTCTAAGAAAACATTTTCGTTAGAAGTACCGGGTGTAGATTTGCCCTGTCCTACATTTTTATTAAAACCGTCAACAATACCGGTATTTAAAAACGTTTTGAAATTGGCTTTTGTTTCTCTATAACCCGGAGTATAGATATTTGTAAGGTTTTCCGAAATTGCGTCCATCCAATCGGAGGTGTTTTTTTGTGTGTTTAGAGCATTTACAAATGAATCGTTCATTTTTACTCTCCTTTATCTTTTTGTTGATTTTGTCTTTGTCTGTTTTGATTACCGTTATTTGATTGCCTGTACATAATGTCATTGTATGGAATATTCTGGTCATCAAAACGCAATTTAAGAGAATTTATATTGTTACGAAGATATGCCTCTACGGCTTTGTCTCCCGGTATAAACTCAGCTGATATCTTACCTTTTGTATCAACTTTTAAAATTACAGAAACATTGTTGTCAAAGCTAATTCTGACGGGTTTTTGTTCATTATAGGCTTTTGTTATCAAATCTGACAGAACCTTGGATGTTTGCTGTGTTTTGTAGGTCGGACCTATTTCGTCCGCAAATTTTATAAGATTTGCTTTATCTCCGTTTTGCTGCAGGGCAAACTGTTTATTTTCAACTAAATCCGCAAAAAATTTTGCATCTTCTTTTGAAATTCTAATTGTATCGTAATTGTATATCGACTTTACGTCTTTCATTCCGTTTATAGTATCAAAACCAAATTTGTTAACATATTCGCCGTTTAACATTTGGTTTAAATTATTAGCCTGCTGTGCCTGTTCGATACTCAGTTTGTCTGTATCTTTTTGTTCTTCGAGAACTTTTTTAAAATCACTTTGAGTTTCCTGCGTTGTCTCATCTTTTTTGTCTTCTGTTTTTTGTGTATTTGAAACTTTTTCTGTAGACGAAGAAACCTGATTTTCTACTGGAGTTTGCTGCGTTTGTGTTGCTGTTTCGGCTGTTGATGTGCCGGTTGATATATTCATTGAGGGGTTATTCCTTTCTTATTAAAAAGATGAATTCTAAGATTCATTCAAATCTTCATTGTATTTTGGGTTTTTCATTAATTCTTCGAGTTCTTCTTCTTGCTTTGCTTTTGTCTTAGCAAAATATTTTTGTATTGCGACTTCGGATAATTGTTTTAGCTCTGCCTTTTTTTCTTCTTCTATATAGGCTTCCCGGGAATGCTCTTTGTGTTTTTCAAGTACTTTTACTGCTTTTTCAAGTTCACGGAGCTTGTCTTTTTCTACATCCAGTGCTTCCTGTGCTTTTTTTCTGTCTTCTTCAAGAGCTTCACCTTTGTCATAGAGATGTTTTAGGTAAGTATCGTAAGACTCATACATGGAAAAATCTGCCTGACGCATATTTATCCTTGTTTGGGAGATTTCTTTATTGTTTCTTTCAATAAGCCCTTCTATTTTTAGTACCAGCGCCTGAGCATTACGTACATTTTGGAGTTGTTCTTCTTTTTTTCTGATTCTGAAATCCAGAATTTTTTGGAGTCTGTAACGAAAAGGCATGGATATCCACGATTTACTATTACACTAATTAATTATTAAGTATTGCCCTAATGATTACTACATACGTTTGTATGATTATGTTTTAATAATAAAAGCTGCAAAGTCAATGAATGTTTTGTAAAAACAAAATAAAATATTATTACAAATTGTAAAAAAGACTTTTCTTGTGAAAATCCTGTGGTAGACTAGATTATAGAGATTTGGGTAAATTTTTAGCTATATCTGCTAGCAAAAAAAATTTTGAGAATCCTTTTATAATTAGGATTTACATGCTATTCAAGGGAAATTATGGTTACTGTATCAAACATCACTAACAACATGCTGAATATTCCTATCAATTCAATCACTCCACCTGCAGCAACGACGGAAAAATCATACGTAAATCAAAATTTTCATGCAATGGACAATTCTCATAATGTTGTCGATAATCGTGAATATAAAAAAGATGAAATCATTCCAAATACGTTTAAAAATCGTATGAAAATAAACCTGAGCAAAACTCTTGATATTCCTCTGATTCATTTTCCCAGAGGTCTTGCAGGTGCACCTGATTATACATTTTATGAATTTTTACAGACTGCAAAATTTCCTTATTATCTCGGCGGTCCAATACTTGCAGCATTATTTTATGCTGGTGTAAAAAAAGATAACTTTAAATCCGCAAGAGCTGCTCAAGGTGTAGCCAAACATATAGCACTGGGTGTTGGTTTATATTATCTTGGTGCAGCTTTGGCAAAATCACTGATTAACCATACAGTTAAATTTACAAGAGGAATTGATTTAAGACATCCGTATGTAAAAGCAGTTTCTACATCTACCAGCAAAACAGGTGATTTCAAAAAAGATGTTGAGTACCGCACTTTATATGAAAGCAGCGAGTTTACAAGAACAGATTTGATATATGACCATGATGTAAAAAAATCGCAAATTGATACAGAAAAAATTGCACGTAAATACGGAGTAAAAGGTGATGTAAATGATGCTGATCAAACCGTAAAACCATTAATTAAGAAAACCATAATTATGGCAAGAGCATGGCAGTATGCACTGACGGCTTTCTTTGTCACACTCGGTATCGGCATGGCAAACCAGAAAGCTTGGGACAAGATGTCTTCTGAAGGTTTTAAAAAGACTATTTCAAAAGGTATATTCGGACGGAAGATTAGTTTAAAAAATCGTTTGCATAATGCCAAACTTGTTGTGAATGATTATATGCTAAAACCTTTTGGCGAAAGCTTTAAACAATTCTGGCACGGCTATAACAAAGCTTCTTCTATTGTAGGAAAGTCTGTTATTGTTTCTACAGCTGCAGCTACGTTGCTTGCTATTTCTCTTATAACAGCAAAAACTTCAGCAAAAGGTCATAAAATTGAATCATCAGGCGCAAACAGACAAAATGAGGTGACTGAATAATGGGAAATCTAATACAAAATATACCTGTTAACAGACCTCAGCAGACTTCAGCTGCAAAACCGGCTCAGTCTCAACCTGTTCTTGTCGCTAATGTAAATCCTTTGTTGAATGGAATTAAAAACCGTTATCCTCAGGATAAAATATACACATATATTCTGGCAGAACCCATTAGTCCGGCAAGAACAAAACCGGCTGGCATTAGTGCAAGAACAGCATCAGGTGAACTGATTAAAGAAAATATTTTTCAGTCAATGTCAAGAACCGTAAAGTCTTACGGCGATTATGCAAAATATTTTTACAATGCGGCATTTAAAGGCGAAGGCAAGGATTATTCCGTAGGTAAAATCAATGACCTTACATTAAGAGCCGGATCTCTTGGTATTGCTACGGTTCTTGCAACTTCAAAGATGTTCCCGTTTGCAAAAGGTATGGAATTTGTCGGGCTTGCTACATGGTTTGCTTCTATGGCGATTTGGCCCAAAATTCTCGGTATGCCGATTAAAGCTATCTACGGAGTAGATATTAATCAGAAATACAAAGATTCTGACGGCAGGGTAAAAGATGTATTTGAAGACAATCAATACCGCCCGATGGATATATACAGATATGTCGACAAAAACGGCAAACCTTTAACTAAAGAGGAATATAAAGCAAAATATGATCATGATTATGTTTACCTTGAAAAAATAGGAGATAAACTCGGGATAGAAAAAGGTATTAAAGACAGAAACGAAGCTACAATGAACAAAATGGGGCAGGTCGCAGTACAAGGTAAAACCCTTTGGATGCTGACCGCCGGAGTTATGACCCCTGTTCTTTCTTCTCTAGCTGCTGATGCTCTGCAAACTCCGTTTAAAAGTTTGATTGAAACAAGCAGATACCAGAGACAAACAGAAGAATTGAAAAAATTTGAACAAACTGTTGAAACTTTGCTCGGAAAAAATGGACGTCCGAGAGTTACTGATATTGACCGCTTGTATGAAAGCTTTGGTATAAAAGTTCCTGAAAAAACACAACAACAATTAGAAGCCTTGCTTCCACAAAACGGTGAACTTACGCCCGAACAATTTAAAAAGATTAGTAAATTTCTTGAAAGAAAATTCTACGGCAGCGGTTTTGGTACTTCAATAGAAGCGGCCATGAAAAAAGATGCAAGGATGACAGAACCATATGTCACCGTAAATCAGGAATTTAAAAATCAGCTTATCAGTATAGTAAAAGAATCATTTAATGAAGTTGTTTCAAAACTTCCTGATGATAAAAAAGCATTGCTTCCGGAAAAAATAAAAAATTATGAATGCATAAAACTTGAGGATATTAACAGTCTGTTTAAAGAAGCATTCATAGATAATGTGTCTGATTTAAATAAAACACAGCAAAATCTCCTGAAAAGACGCCTTTCTACTACTGCAATTATGAAAGTAGATGAAGAAAAACAGGGCAGTTACCTTGCAAGAGAAACGGTAAACAGAGCAAGACAGCTTATCAATGATAAATTGGAAGCATTATACGAGTCAAAAAGACATCATATTGTATCCAGAACTCAGATAGAAAAAATCTTTAAGTTTGCTGAGATGAACCGCCAGATAAGAGGCAGATTAAACCTCTTTGAAAGAGCAACAATCAAGAATATTGCGGAATCAGCAACTGCAATTTCCTGGGAAACTCTGCCTCAAAAATATGTCAAAGCTCTTGGCTTTACAAATAAAGAGCTTGCTGTACTTGCAACAGTAGATTCTACTAAAGCTACGAGAGTTATTGCCGAAAGATTTGAAAAAATTGCAGAAAATCCCGAAAAATATAAACAAGTTCTGCAGGCAATGTCTGAATATGCAAAAGGTGCTATTTCAAAAGAAGAAAAAGCAGTAATCCAGCTTATAGGCACCATTGAAAATCCTGGACTTTTGTTTAAAGTTAAAGACTTGATGGAATCTTCCGCACATGCCAACTTTGGCGGATATTTCAAGGATACGATAACTACTTATTATTTGCGTAAAATCTCCGCAGTACAGCGTAAATTTAGAAATACAGTAGACTCTTTTGTTCGTCCGATAAAAGCTCTTGATGTATTCAAAAATCTTGGTAATTTGACAGATAGAATATTGGGAGACACTGCTACTTTCAATTTCCGTCGGGGAAATGACTGGCACTATCAAATGTTTGAAAAGATGGATGTTACAAAAGCAAAAGCTGCAATGAGCAGATATTTGAAAGATACTGTTCTGACAAGAAATGATATTAACAGCTGGACAACAAAGATGGAAGCCGAATTGCCGCTTGGTACAAGAGGTTTTAAAAACTCGTTCCCTGTCTTGTGCAGTATTGCGGAACAGATTTTTGGCGAACTGCATCCTGAAACTGCATCAATAATTACCGGCGACAATATGGACAAAATCGCTGAAAATAAAGCATTAATACGTAAAATCAATGTAAATAACTGGATAATGAAAGCAAGATTTCTTCGTATTGATTACAAGCTTTCAGAACGCGGCAAGGAAAATTATATGAGACAGGATAATGCTCTTGGCGGTTTTATAGAAGATTTAAAAAATCGTTCCAAAGTACAAGAAGCATCCAAGTTCCTATCAGAAGTTCTTGAAGACAGGATTGCAAATCTTGGCGAAAATATAGCTCCATGCAAACAGAGATTTACTTTTGAAAAATTACAAAATTATCAAAAAATCTTGAAAGATTTTTCATCAGGTAGAGCATTTGAGGCAGGATATAATATTGATGGAGCTATTAATTGTCTTAAAGAATCAAGCTGTTTTGGATTCTTAACGGCAAATAAATCTATAGCAGAAGTGTCTGGTAAAAATGTTACTGAATTTTTAGCTTCTGCAGCTCAGAATATACGTTCAAGAAATAAATGGCAGAAACTTGTTTACGGACTTTTAACAGGTACGGTTGCAGTATCTGCTTATACAATAGCAATGATGGGTAAAAATAATAATCTCAATAAAGAAATAACAAATAAACAATTATCACAAGGAGCGTTGAAATAATGAAGATTAACAGCGGTTCATATTATGCAGCACCAATTAAACCTAATTTTAAGGCATCTTTGCTTACACAAATGATGCAAAATTACGGTACACAAAATGCTGTTGTAGATAAAAACACAAAATCTCATGTGAATACTGCTTATCTTCCAGTTTCTACACCAGCGGCAGACAATTACAACCGTACGTTTGCAAAGGGAAGCCTTATGACCATGCTTCTTAACAACACTCAGGCAAGAAATATTTCTGCAGCGTCAGGTGTTTCTTCTGAAACTGCATCACAGCCCTTCAGTTACAAAAATAATTTACGTTCAATGTTTCAGAATAATCAGGCTGTTATCTATGCAATGATTCCAAGAACTTTCAACGCAAAAGATACTAACGGCAACGGGCTTATTGAAAAAAATGAAGAGCCCGGGTATTTCACAAATATGGTTGAAAGACTTGATGAATTAAAAACATACGGTATCAACACACTTCACTGGCTGCCAATAAATCCTCCCGGTCAGCTTGCTGCAAAAGGCAGCGCAGGTTCTGTTTATGCGCCCATGGATTATCTTTCCATAGATCCGAAACTTGATGATCCCAGAAATCCAAAATCTGTATATGAAGAAGCAAAAGATGCAATAAAAGAATGCCATAAAAAAGGCATAAAAGTTATGATTGATTTACCCAGCTGTATGTCTGTTGATCTTTATGAAAAACACCCTGAATTAAGGGCAACTGATGCTGAAGGCAACCCCAAAACTCCTGAAGGCTGGGAAGATATCAGAATGTTTAATCCGTGGGAGGACAAGGACAAAAATATATTGAATCAGGCTTTGTTTGATTATCACAAAAAATATATTGATATGTGTATTGATCTTGGTATAGACGGAATCAGAGCAGATGTGGGCAGAGCAAAACCTCCAGAATTCTGGGATCATCTGATTTCTTATGCAAGAAGCAAGGATCCCGAATTTGCATTCCTTGCCGAATGCTATACATATGAAGATGCTTCTCCTATGAAAAACATGCCGGCTGACCGTCCGGAAGAAGCTTTAGAAGCAGGTTTTGATTCATATTACGGACAGTATCACATCTTCCATATGTGGAAAGCAAAAGATTTTCATAAATTCATTGAAGATAATTTAAATATGTCATACAGACACTATAAAGGTAAATCTTTAATCGGTTCTTTTGCCACACATGATGACCATAGCCCGATGTCAAACGGAGGGCCGGACTATTGTATGATGACTAATGTTATACAGGCTACAGTTCCGATGACAAACCCGTATATAGTAACCGGCTATGAATCCGGCGACAGATATATTTATAAATATGGTAAAAAGTATGTTAACAAAACATTCAATGAATTATTGCAAAATGCTTCTTACCAGAGAACTGTGGATTGTATATTAAAGTCTATGGATTTTCAGAAAAGTTTGCCTAAATTATTAAATACAAAAGTATCAGTGCAGCAGCTTAGAGAAGATAACAATTATAAACCCCAGATAGATTTCTTGTTCTCTTTCTCAAATAAAATTCCCGAATACATAAAGCAAAATCCTGATACAACTTTCCAACAGCTGTATTCTCAACCAGAATTTCAAGATACATTTGGCTACATAGCGAGTATTGCAAAAAAGAATTTTAATATAAAACAGTTAATGGATTCTCCGCAGGCAAGAAATATGACGGTTGAACAGCTTGCAGCTGATCCAAAATTTAAAGGTGTAATAGAATTTTTTGAAGAATACAAACTTACAAAAGATAATATAATTTATTATACAAGTCCGGAACATATAGATATATTTAACGAAGCTGCAAAACCAGAAGGAGACAATCCTGAAATAGGACAGCACTTCGGTTATTTGATGAATTGTGTAAGGCCACGCTATGGTGAACTCATTACAAAAGGCAGTTATATAGAACTCAAGGTTGATAATAACAGCAGAGATGAAGTTATAGCTTATGCTAGATGCAAAGACGGCAAGACACTTATTACTATTGCAAATCATGATGTAAATGCAAGACAGAAAGTAAAAGTTAATGTACCCGGCCTTAAATCAACACAAGTACTGCAAGATTTGTCTCCTAAATACGGGACAGGTAGCACATGGACTGCCCAAAACAACGCTATAGATATTGATCTTGGTCCTGCACAGGCTCATATTTTTGAAGTTGATACTCCGGATTTAGAAGCAACAATGAAAGATTCCGGTAAAGAATTCTGGCAGAATTTATAAGTTATGTAAATTACAACAAAAATCAATAATTGACTATACTTCTAAAAACAGTTTTTGTCCTACTATATTGGGCTTTCCATTATAGTAGCCTGCAAAGTATCCGCCTCTTACCGGCTGGTTTTTTCCGTAAAAGTTAGAATGAATTGCCGAATTTGACATAAAAGGATTTGTTGATGAAGGCGCAAACGGATTGATTGATGTCGCCTGAACATTGCTTATTGCCGTAGATTTTGACGGTGTAAGAGTTTGCGAAATAATACCTATCAAGTTTCTTATCATAAAAATCCTTTCCTGGATATGGGGATGAGACCGAATCCTAATTTACTGACATTTTTATTTATAAGAAAAAATTAGAATTCGTCATATTTATTATAATACTTTATTAAAATTTGTTAAGTACTTTTTAGAAAAAATCACCTGAACTGCGTATGCAAACTTTTGTTCGTAGTGGCAGAATTAAAAAAAGGAGACAATAAAAATGATTAAAAAATGTCCTTTTAATTTTGATGCTTGTACACCTGAATGTGCTTTATTTGTTGCACCCGAAGATTTAAATGAACTTGTTGCAAACCGGTTAACAAGTATCGGTGTATATGACAAAACACACGGTATGTGTGCATTTAAAAATCATTCACTGGCAAAAAGCAGAGAAATTTTTGAAAAAAGTCAGGCAAATAAATTTTAAAATATTTTATTTTTTGAAAAAAATTATTATACTTATTAAATATTAAAACCGATGGCTCTCAGATGAGTGAAATTAATTTAGGACAGTTCATAAAAAATGTTTTTGACTACAGTACCGGTAAAATGCCTGCAAAACAGCCCGGTAAAATTGCCAATGAAAATTTTCAGCGGGCACAAAACGAAGCGATGAAAGCTGTTCAGCAAACCGCACAGAATATTGCCAATAATATGGCAAGACAACAGGATATTCTGAATACACAGATGATGTTAAAACAGCTCACCAATGTAGAGCAGTCGTGGCTTATGAAACACATGTTTGATTTCCCTGAAAATCTGACACAGCTTCTGGAACAGATTGTGACACAGGGCAAATCTGTTACAGGCAAAGAGCTTGCTGCTTTAATGGCAAAAGAACTGGATTTATCAAAAATTCTTGTTTTGCTGCAGACAAACGGTAAGGCAGCTCTTGAAAAACTGTCTAAAATGATTGCTACAATGAATCAATCGGGAATATACAATACCCAGCAGCTAAAGGAAATGTCTGTTCTGATTAATGCCTGTATTCCTGCAAATGATGCTTCGCAGGCTCAGATATTGAAAAGTCTTATGGTTATGTATTTACCGTGGCTTCCTTTAAATGAAAGTATCGGTTTTAACTTCGGAGCAGATTCTGCTGCTGAAGGACAAAAAAGCGCAGGTGAAGATACAATCACTATTATCATAACCACAAAGAACTACGGTATGGTAAAAATTCTTCTGTATAATAATGAACAGGGGTATTCGATGGATATAAACTGTTCTGATACTTTCCCGAAAGACAGATTTAACGAGGCAGTAAAACTTGAAAATGCTCTGCACCTGACAGAAAATCCTTCTTATACGGTAAGAAAAGAATCCGGTGATACAGAAGAAAACAAAGAAATGAACGTAGAATTTTCAAAATCTGCAAAAATATCCCCACAGCTTTTGATTATTGTACATGCAATCATCAGAATAATTACAGAGCTGGATAACACCGGTTCTCTGGAAAAGAAACGTAAAGAAATACTCTAATTTTTCTTTTCTGTCTCCAGTGCTTTTTCATATAAAACAGATTTGATAAAATGATATTTTAAAATATCATTTAGCGTGTTGCATTTTTCAAAATGACGTATTTCTTTTCTGTCAATATATTGTTTCATTATCTTAGAGCTGCTTTTTCTATTTCGGATTTTAAAACTTTGTTGTCGTAATCAATTCTTCCGATGAGCTTGTTCAGATGTCTCTGTGTTTCTCTGAATTGTGTCAAGTTTAAGCTCTGTGCACCGTCAGAAGAAGCATTGTCAGGGTCATTGTGTATTTCTATCATAAGTCCGTTTGCACCTGCCATAAGAGCAGCCTTGCTCATCGGTTCAACAAGATATCTTCTGCCTGTTCCGTGGCTCGGGTCAGCTATTATCGGAAGGTGTGAGTATTTTTTGATAATAGGTATTGCGGCAATATCCAGTGTGTTTCTTGTAAATGTGGAATCAAAACCTTTTACGCCGCGTTCACAGAGAATAACCTTGTCATTGTCATTTGCCATGATATGTTCAGCTGCAAGCAAAAACTCTCTGATAGTAGCAGCCGGTCCTCTTTTTAAAAGAACCGGTTTACCGGCTTTGCCTACGGCTTTAAGCAGCTTAAAATTCTGCATATTTCTAGCACCTATCTGGATAAGGTCTACATAATCACAGAACATATCCACATCAGTTGTATCCATAACTTCGGATACAACAAGCAGGCCTGTTTTTTCTGCTGCTTCCTTAAGATATTTAAGACCCTTTTCTCCCAGTCCGTCAAAATCATAAGGTGAGGTTCTGGGTTTAAAGGCACCGCCTCGCAAAAATTCACAGCCCATTTCTTTTGCTGCTTCCGCAACTTCCATAAGCCAGCCAAAATCTTTTTCGACAGAGCAAGGACCTACCATCATAACAGGTTTTTCCAACCCTCCTACTTTTACTCCGTTTTTAAATTCTATTACGGTGTCTTCTTCTTTTGATTCTCTGGAGGCAAGTTTATAAGGTTCTTGTATAAGTTTTACTTCTCTAACACCTTCAAATGAAGCCACTGACTGCGGTTCTATAAGCCTTTTGTCTCCTATTGCAGCAAGAACAGTCATTACATCGCCATGGTTTAAAACAATTTTAAACCCTTTGTTTTCCATATATCTTTTTACTGCATTTATTTGTTCGACTGTGGCCTTGGGCTCCATTATTATTATCATGTTTCGTATCCCTTTTATTCTAAGTTTTATTGTGTTATCAAATCCGGTTCAATAACTTTGTCCTGTCCGAGTATTTCATCTTTGAGTGAAGTTTTTATAATGCAGTTGCTTGCTGCAACAACATTTTGCAATTTAACATTGTCCCCTATTTTAACGTTATCCCATAAAATCACATTATCTAAGACGACATTTTTTCCTATCTTGCAGTTATTTCCAATAATTACATTGTTTTGAATTTTTATGTTTTCATGGATATCGCAGTAATCGCCGATACAATAAGCAGCATCGTATTTTCTCATTATATTCGGATTTTTTATCATAACTTTGCGGTTTAGTGCATCTTTATTTGATTGGATATATTGTTCTATGCTGCCGATATCTGACCAGTATGAGTAGATTCTGTAAACATTGATATCTTCACCGGCTTCTAAAAGTGCGGGAAAAACATTTTTTGCAAAGTCATATACAACACCGTCAGGTATAAAATCAAAAATTTTTTTATTAAATACATAAATGCCGGTGTTTATGTAATTGCTTTTTGCAAGTTCTGCAGGAGGTTTTTCCTGAAATTCCATAACAAGATGTTTTGCAGAAGGTACAACTACACCGTATTTTGAAACTTCTTCCTGGTCAACAGAAACTATCGCCATTGTAGCAATACATCCACTTTCTTTATGTGATTTGACTATTTTGTGTAAATCAGCATCATGAAGCCCGTCTGCACTTACTACAATGAAATCTTCTACATCATCAAAGAAAAATTGACATTTTTTTACACCGCCGGCTGTACCGGATAATGTTTCCTCATAAATGCTTGTAAATTTAATATCTACTGGGGAGTTTATGCTGTAACGATTTTTTATACTGTCAGCAAGATAATGGGTATTGGCAATAACTTCTTGAACTCCAAAATCTTTAAGTTTTTCAAGAAGAATATCCATAACCGGTCTGTTTATTACAGGTACAAGCGGCTTGGGTAATTTTCTGGTAAGAGGATCCAGTCTAGATCCTACACCTGCTGCCATTACCATTGCTTTTTTAATCAAAACCTTGCTCTCCATTTGTAAAACTTATCAAAATTGTATTATAAATACTTCTATGTGTACATTTAATTAATATATATTTTAACATTTAATTCATAATTAAATATTTGCTCATTATATATTTTGTCTGAGGCGGCCTCGCTTGTACCCGAGGGCATCCTGATATGTGCGGATTGTGGTAATTTATACTGCACGCAAAAGCTTCGCTTTTGACTTAGCACCTCTCATAAAAGCAACATTTAGTTGCTTTTATTCGGCAGAGTCTTATCACGAATTTTTCTCGGACAATATTTTGCACTGAGCCAAATTACCATTGAATAACAACCATTCCTGAATGTCCGTTTTGAGATTTTGCACTTGTATCGGAAGAGTGTATATTTACCTGCCCGCCTGCACCTTTTTTTGATGATTTTGGGATATCATACAAATAATGATATCTGTCAGGTATATGATAATCCTGTATAACCGGCTTGTGTCCGGTCGGCGTCATTCTTGTGGACTTTGAACCGCCCATGGCAATAATATTTATATCCTTAATTACCGTTGAATAACCGTCTTGAGCATCTATAAATGTTCCATCCTGTGCAACATAAGTTCCATGTCCGCCTTTACCGATTTTTATTGTTATAACAGGAGAGTTAATATATTTGTATTTTGAAACAACCTGCCCTGCTTTGCCGCTTTCATACGGAGTTGCTCCTCCTCCGCCGCCTATTGCAAAGACAAAAAATCCTGCGTTTATTTTGGGTTTAGAAAATATGCAGCTGTTACTTACGGTTGTTTTTACAAGATGTTTTTCACCGTTTTTTATCCTGTACAAATTCCCGACATGATTACCGTCTTTATCAAGTGTGCAGGTATATTGCCCCCTTGCATATTTTTTTGCAAGTGTAATATATTTCACCATTATTACAGGTTTTATTACAACGAGAAATAATGCAATAAGCAGAATAATTACAAATATAACTGCAAAAAACTTTTGAATACCGGACATAATTAATCCTATAAAAATAATATTTGTCTGAGGCGGCCTCGCTTGTAGGCGTGGTACACGGAGTGCGAGTGACGCCACCAGGTAGGGGCATAACATCAGGCTTCGCTCTAGCTCAGCCGATGTTGCAGCCAGTCTAGCATTTTACGGAAGTGACCCCATGCGCTTGTTGGCTGTGCCAGACTTGTTGTTAAATGTTGAACTTGTTTATTGCACAGGTTCAACAAGTAGTCGGAGTCAGTTGACTATATGAAAAATATTCTAATCTTTTTAACACCCGATTGCAACAGAGTTTAAAAAGCTGTTATAATTTAGCGGTAAACATAAAAAAGGAACACATTATGACAACAGAAGTAAGAGCAAGCCATCTGCTTGTGAAAACAGAAGAAGAAGCAAAAAAACTCAGAGAAGAAATATTAAACGGCAAAAAATTTGAAGATGTTGCCGCAGAAGTTTCCCTTTGCCCGTCAGGCGCAAATGGCGGTGATTTAGGCTTTTTCGGCAAAGGTGTTATGGTAAAAGAATTTGAAGATGCAGCTTTTTCCATGAATGTAGGCGATTTATCAGAACCCATTCAGACACAGTTTGGCTGGCATTTGTTGTATTTGACGGATAAAAAATAAAATTATATTTAAATTCTTAAATACATAGTTAAAAAAGAAAACTTTTTGCGCAATGACTTACAAAAACGGTTTGAACAATAATTAGTTCCATCTGTCCGAGGCATTGGAAATTATTTTACTGGTTGTGTAATGCCTGCTTTAAATTTACGCACAAATTAAAATGCCGAGTTATGGAACTCGGGTGAAAACCAGTTTTTGTAGGAATGAAGCATCAAGTTTGACTTTTTAACTATGTATTTGAAATTAGAAGTTTCATTAAATTTATTTATAAGGCTTTGTATAAACATGATAAAAAAACTAAGACAATATCTGTCTGAAAACAAATTGGACTATCTGCTTGTAAATACAACAGATGAATTCCTCGTTGAATACAATGAACTTTGCAACTGTGCAAGATACTTTGTAACGGGATTTTCCGGCTCTACGGGAGATGTGCTGGTTGCGCAGGATAAAATATGGCAGTTTGTAGACGGCAGATACCATGAACAGGCTGATGCGGAAGTTGACCATAAAATAACAGAAGTTGTTAAACTGCAGCTAGGTCAGATATATTCAACAGAACTTGCTGACAGAATTAAAGATAACAGCACGGTAGGTATTGTTTCAAAAAAAGTTTCTCTTAACTTTTATAAAATATTAAAATCAAAGCTTGATAAAAAAAGATGTAATTTAAAGGCTCTTAATATTGACCCTGTTTCATTGTTTGCTGACCTGAAACCTAGTGACAACGGCGAAACAGTAAAACAAATTGATATTTCTATATCAGGAATAAGCGCTGATGAAAAGTTTAAAAAGATAGCAAAAAAACTGAAACAAGATGAAGCGTACCTTGATACCAATCTTGAAAATATTGCATATTTAACCAATTGCAGACAATACAAAACACCTTTTTCTTCAACATATAAAGCGAAAGCGGTTATTACAAAAAATGGTGCTTTAATATTCAGTAACGAAAAATTTGATACAAATATCGGTGATAATTTCAAAATTCTGCCGTTGAATGATTTTGACAAATCAATGAAAAATTTTAAAACAATATTTTTTAACCCCGAAAGCATAAACTATTATGATTTTAAACTTATAAAGCCAAAAGCCAAAGAATCACCAAAAGACTATTTAAAAGAGATGAAAGCAATTAAAAATGCTGCGGAAATAGAACATTTTAAAAACAATTACAAAAGAACGGATAACGTAGTTAACAAAGCGTATGAGCTGATACAAACCAAAAACAATTTGTCCGAATCGGAGCTTTCTGATGCAGTGGAAAAAGAATATCTTAAGCAAGGAGCTAAACAGCTGAGTTTTAAAACTATTCTTGCTGCGGGGACGAATTCTTCAATAATACATTATTCACATCCGTCAAAAGAGGTCAAAATAAAAGACGGTGATTTTGTACTGCTGGATTGCGGCGGACATTTTGAAGGCGGTTATTCTACGGATATTACAAGAACATTTGTAAAAGGCAGCCCGACTGATTTACAAAAAAAAGTTTATACAACTGTTTTAAAAATGTTTTTAAATGCTTATCACTATGATGTCACGCCAAGAACAACAGGATTTACGCTTGACAGTATAGCCAGAAAAATCCATAAACAATCAGGTTTGGATGATTTTAATTTTAACCATGGGCTCGGGCATGGTGTGGGAATAAATGTACACGAAAATCCGCCGACTATTTCCTGCGGATTATCCGGAAAACGAATACTTAAAGAAAATATGGTGTTTACAATAGAACCCGGACTGTATAAAACGGGTTTTGGCGGGGTAAGGCTGGAAAATTCAGTTTATCTGACAAAAGTAAACGGAAGACTAAAAATACAGTCTCTGTCTTCTGTTCCGTTTCAGGAGGAGGTTATTGACTACAGTCTCTTAAATAAAAAGGAAAAACAGTGGCTCAAAGATTGGCAGGCAGGAAAATGTTAGAAATAACCAGCGTAAATAACGATAAAATAAAAGAAACAGCAAAACTTCAGCAAAAAAAATACAGAAATGAAACCGGCTTATTTTTGATAGAAGGATACAAGCCTGTTTTTGAAGCATATAATGAAAAAGTTGAAATTCAGACAGTTTATACAACACAAAAATATCTTGAAAAATTTTCATTTATAAAAGAAAAAATCGTGCCTGTCACAGAACCTGTTCTAAAAAAGCTTTCTACAACCTCTTCTGTCTGTGAAGCAGTTGCGGTTGCTAAACAAAAAAACATAACCATTGAGCAGATTAAAGACAAAAAAAGAATAGCACTAATTGAAAATATAAAAGATGCAGGGAATCTTGGGACGCTGCTTCGTTCTGCTGCGGCATTTAATATTGAGGCTGTTATTCTGTCCGGTGAAACAATTGACCTGTACAATCCTAAAGTTGTACGCTCTGCAGTCGGCGCACTTTTTAAAATCCCTGTTGTAAATGCAGATTTAAAAGAAGTTAAAAAGGTTTTTAACTCACACAATTTTATTGCAACAGTGCTAAACCATAAAGATGTTGTAAATCCGGAAACAATCGACTATACAAAGCCTTTTGTCATAATGCTCGGCAGCGAAGCTGACGGATTGACTAAAGAAGCTATAGAAACAGCTGATATAAAAACGACAATACCAATACAAAAAAATACGGAATCACTGAATTTGAGCGTTGCCGGATCAATAATGTTTTACATCACAACCCCAAAAACAGTTTAATTTTTCGTTACAAAGTTTAATATCCGATAGGGCTATTTGGTGATTTTTTTAACTTATTATTTATATTTTTGATACAATTATGTCATAGATTTGAAGACTTATAATTTTAAGGGGTATAAGAGAGGCAAAAAATGAAAAACAAAAAGTTATTATTGTTCTGGATGATTATACTGCTTGTTATTGCAGGTATTATTGTAATCATCAAAAAACCGACAAAACTCGGTCTTGACCTTGTCGGAGGTTCCAGAATTGTGCTCGAGGCACAAACAACCGATACAATTGCAAAAATCACACCTGATATGATGAGCAGCCTGCAATTTGCAATCGAAAACAGAGTTAATGCTCTGGGTGTTGCAGAAACAGTTGTTCAGCAGACAGGTGAAAAACGTTTGTTAGTGGAAATTCCTAATATTTCAGACCCTGCTAAAGCAAAAGAATTCTTAGGCGAAACAGCAGAATTGGAATTTAAAAAGCCATTGGACGGAAAATACGGTGCTACTGGCTGGGCTTCTACAGGTTTAACCGGTAAAGATGTAAGAAAAGCTCTTATATCCACAAACCCGGGCGGCCAGTGGGTTGTTGCATTGGAATTCAATGATAAAGGTACAAAAAAATTCGGCGAATTAACACAGCAGCTTGTCGGAAAGCCTATGGCTATATTTTTTAACGGCGAATTACAATCCGCTCCTGTTATTCAGGAACCTATCTTAGGCGGTCATGCTCAGATTTCAGGCGGTGACTCAGGTTTTGCATATGAAGAAGCAAAGAAAATGGTAGATTTACTTAATGCCGGTGCTTTGCCAGTTCCCGCAAAAATCATAGAAGAAAGCTTAGTCGGACCGACTCTCGGCGCTGACAGTATTGCAAAAAGTAAAACAGCAGGCGTCATCGGTATCGGGCTTGTTATGATATTTATGCTTTTATACTATCGTTTGCCCGGTTTTATCGCAGATATCGCATTGATAATATATTCAATTCTTGTATTTGCTGTGTTCAAGATAGTTCCCGTTACATTGACACTTGCCGGTATTGCAGGTTTTATCCTGAGTATAGGTATGGCGGTTGATGCTAACATCCTTATATTTGAAAGAACAAAAGAAGAATTAAAAGCCGGAAGGACAATGTTTACCGCTATCAATGCCGGTTTTGACAGAGCGTTCACTTCAATATTTGACTCTAATATGACGACAATTATCACCTGTGTGATTTTGTACTTCCTTGGCACAAGTATTGTAAAAGGATTTGCGCTTACTTTGATTATCGGTGTTTTAATCAGTATGTTTACGGCAATCACTGTAACCAAAAACTTTATGCACCTTTTATTCGGTGCCGGTCAATTAAAACACCCGGGCTGGTTCGGTATCAAACAGTCTGAAATAGGCAAAGCTTATGAAGCAACTGAAACAAAGAAAGAAAAAGCTAAATTCGGTATTTTAGACTAATCAAAGAATACATTAGCATAACGTAATTTATCAAGGAGAAAATATAATGAGTGAAACAGTTTTACATCAACATAAATGGATTGATGTCGTAAAATACAGATGGGTCTGGTTTGGTCTGTCGCTTTTGTTAATAGTACCCGGTATAGTTGCTATGGGATATTTGATTTTCAACTCTCCTCAGCATTTGCCAGTTAAAGTCGGTATTGATTTTACAGGCGGTACAATTACCCAGTATTCAGTCACAAAAGATGTTTCTAATACAGAAGTTGCAAAAATAAGAGACAATCTTGTTAAAGCGGGGATAGAAAATCCTGTTATACAGGTATTGAAAGCAAATAACACTATATCTAAAGCAGAAAACATAAAACCTTCTACTGTTATTTCAGTTAAAACAGCTTTCAAAAGTAATGATAAAACATCAGAACAGAAAATAGGAAATGTAATAAGAGCTGATTACCCTGCTGCAGAACTTGTTCAGGTCAGCTCAATAGGACCTTCCTTAGGTAAAGAATTGTTTATAAATTCAATGTACGCCCTTGCACTGGCATTTCTTGGAATCGTTGTATATCTGTCTTTCAGATTTCAGGTGGATTATGCTGTTATTGCATTGATATCACTGGCACATGATGCGTTTTTTGTACTTGGATTCTTTGCAATTTTAGGTATCTTCTTTGATGTGCATATAGATGCACTGTTTATTACCGCAGTACTTACGGTAATAGGTTTTTCAAACCACGATACAATTGTTGTGTTTGACAGAATCAGAGAAAACTCAAGATTCCTTGCAAAAAAAGCCACATTCCCGCAGATTGTTAATGCAAGCGTGAACCAGACTCTTGCAAGAAGTATTAATACTTCTTTGACAACATTAATTACACTGTGTGCATTATACTTTTTCGGCGGAGAAACAACAAAAGAATTTGTACTTGCTATGATTGTAGGTATTTCGATAGGTACATATTCAAGTATATTCTTTGCTTCCACTTTGCTTGATTGGTGGAGAGAAAAACAGGATGCAAAAACTCACGGAGCAAGAGCATAAAATGACACAGCAAAAAGCTTTAGCTCAATTTGTATCCGAAACCAGAGAAAAATTAGGCTTATCACAGACAGGGCTGGCTAAAAAGTCAGCTCTGCCTTTAAAAATGATAGAAGATATAGAATCCGGTCAGGAACTTTTTCTTGCTTCCACTATTCGCCAGAAGCTTGCAAATGGTTTGAAATTAAAACCTGCAGACATAAAACAATATGAAAAGCATCCTGATTTATCATTGCTTCCTGACAATGAAATTACGTTATTTATAAAAAACCAGATTCTTGCACACGATATTGAAAATCTTGAATGCCCCGTATGCGGTTCAAAACTCATAACAAGAATTGCAAAAATGTATGATTTGGAAGACAACCTTGTTCTTGTCCCAAAAGCCAGATGCACAAAATGTCCTTTTCAAATTAAAGGATAATTTGTCTGAGTGGAATCTATCTTGTACCCGTGGGCATCCTGAGGCGTACAGATTGTGTTAATTTTTATATTGCACGGAGATACTTCGTATCTCACTTAGCCCCTCTCATAAAATATGACATTTAGTCATATTTTCTTTGGCAGAGTAGTTATATTTATGCTCTTGCGTCCTCGCTACCTCTCTTAATTGTATTTTTCCTGGTATGCCACCGGCATATTTGCTGGGCAGAGTGCGTACACTCCTAGCTTGAGATGTAGGCGAGTTTATGAGCCGTACATATTAGGATACTCTTGAGTACAAGCGAGGCTGCCTCAGACAACTTTTGAAATAGTAGATATACAAATAAATCTATAATGATAAAACCATCTTTTCAATCAAATATTTTTGAGGTTAAATTTGCCCCATTAGAAAAATTAATAGAAAAAAATATTAAAAAAGAAATTCAAGGACATGAAATAAAAGAAATATTGGAACAATATAAAGGTATGATTGCATTTTATAATGCAATATTTTTAAAGTTTAATGACTTGTTTCAGGCAGCAAAAATTCAATTAATTGAAGAATATTACCGTGGTTCATACAATCTTAAGACAAAAGATATGACACCATATGTTTTAATAATAGAAGAAATAGACAATTGTAATATTTCTAAAGTATTTGGAGAGCTTATTTCACTTTTGGATGAAGATAAAAGAGGATCAAGAATAGTTCGATTACCTTATTCTCAAGAAAAATTTATGGTACCAGAAAATTTATACATAATAGGTACAATCACGGCACCGGCTTATTCAACTGATTTTAAAAATTGGAACATTTTAATGAGAAAATTTTCTTTTATTTCTCATAAACCCAATCCTGAACTAGTAGCAGATTTTGGATGTAACTGGAATGAGAAATTTAAAATTTTAAATGAGCGAATTTCTTTAATATTGGGAGATGATTATCAAATTGGACACGGTTTTTTTATAAAAGACAAATATGCTGATGCAGATATCAACACTTTAAGAAATCTCTGGTTCAGACATGTATATCCCAGATTAAGATTATATTTTAAAGATGATTTTAGGAAAAGCAACAAATAAAAATTCATCATTTATAAAACCTGTTACCAATGTAAAATTTCCATCAGAAACTAATAAAGAACACCTAAAATGTTTTGTATTTTCATCTGACACGGAAGAGTTTGATTTTGAAGAAGCATTAGAATATGCATTTAGCAAATAATGCAATATATTTCTCTTTAAACTAAAACAGACCTGCATAGTCTGTGACGGCAGGTCTGTTTTTTTAACTTTTAAGACTATAAGAGTAAATTAAGCTCTTTTCTTAGCTTGAATAGCCAATCTGTGACGGCCTTTTGCTCTTCTTCTGTTCATAACTGTTCTTCCGCCCGGTGTTGCCATTCTGGCTCTAAAACCGCTGACGTTTTGTCTTTTTCTTTTTGTTCCTTCTAATGTACGTCTCATTTTATTGCTCCTTGAATTAATTTTTTTGCATTATATCATGATAAAAAAGACAAAAACAATTGTCAAATGCAGACAGAATAAGAGTTAATAAAGGTTTACACTATGGATAAAACAATCGGATTTATTGGTGCAGGCAAAATGGCTACAGCAATAATAAAAGGTCTTTTAAAATCAGGCCTTTTTGATAAAAGTCATATCATTGCATCAGAGCCAAATAAGGATTATGCGCACAAAATTGAAAAAGAACTCGGTATAAAAATTGTGCACAATAACCGTGAAGCTGCAGCAGATGCTGATATTATACTGCTTGCGGTAAAACCTTTTGTTGTAAAAGATGTTTTAACAGAAATAGAAGACAGAATAGACAATACAAAACTAATTGTCACAATAGCAGCAGGCATATCGTCTTCCAGAGTCGAAGAAATTCTTGAAAAGGAAGCAAGAGTTGTGCGTGTTATGCCAAACACTCCTGCACTTCTGGCAGAAGGAATGAGCGCTGTTTGTAAAGGCGAACATGCCACAGACGAAGACTTTGATACAGTTGTGAAAATTTTTGAAAGTGTCGGGAAAGTAGTAAAAGCACAGGAAAAAGATATTGATACCATTACAGGTGTCAGCGGTTCCGGCCCTGCTTTTTATTACTATATAATTGATGCAATCGCAAAAGCCGGTGAAAAACTTGGTTTAGACTATAAAACAGCACTATTGCTCTCCGCCCAGACAGCTCTTGGCTCTGCCAAAATGATTCTTGAATCCGGTATTGAACCCGAGCAGCTTATTACAAATGTTACTACTCCCGGTGGTACAACAGCGGAAGGCAATAAAGTCTTAAACGAAAGTAATATATCTGATATTCTTTTCGAAACTGTTGAAAAAACCGCTGAGAAATCAAAACTTATGGGTAAGCAGATTTAGACTTCTCTTTTGCCTGCTACATAGTTATTAAATTTTGGCATACCAATCATGCCTGCTCCGGCCTGATTTAAAATTTCTTGAGCAGCTTTTTGGTCTTCTTCGCTGTTAAAATAATAAATATATCCGTTAAGCTGTATTGAATAATCTGTTGTTTTACCCCATTCCGGGATTATTTGTGATGTGCCGACAGAAGTTCTTGAAAAATCATTGGATGTCATTGCCTGACTCATTTCCATTCTTGATTTATAATAATATCTAATACCATTGCTATCTATATAATAATCTGTTTTTTCTCCGTCCAGCATTGTTACTGCATCTTTATCAGAAGTAATATCTTCTGTGTTTTCTGGATTATTTTTTACTCCGCCGACAGCGAGTTGTTTTGCTGCTTCCGGTGTCAATGTTTTTGATCTAACAAGATCAAATTGGGATTCAAAATAATAAACAACATTATCAATTATCTTAAAAAATTCTGTTTTCTGTCCCCAAGAATCAGCCTCATGACCTTCTCCTACAGCGTTTAGAGATGGATCCTCATTTAATTTTGCAATTGCTAATTCATAGGCGCTTTCGTAGTAATATACTTTGCCATTTATTGTCAATGAATAATTTGTCTTTTCTCCATTATCCATAGTTATTGATTCATCATAAGTCTTTGGTTTTTCAGCACTGTTTTGGGATGGATTTTTTTGAATAATAACTTCTTCATATGTTTCTGCATCAGAATCATCAAAGAGTACATCATCCTCCCTGTTATTATTAGTTCGATTAGAACCCGATGCAGATTGAGGTGTATTAATACTATTCGCTGCGGCTAAAAACAATTTGTTTATGTCCATTGCTTCCTACTCCTTTTATATTCTTTTCGTATACTATATCGGATGTTGATTTGTTTTTCTTTAAGAAATACAAGAAATAGTTACAAAATTTAATAATGTTTTGTAGATATAGAATGCTAAAAAATCAAAATCATCATTTTGTCTAATATGAAATTTCCTCAGAGCAAACTAAATTTAATATAACGGGTAATCAAAAGCAGAAAAATTACAGCTATATTGTAGTCAGGCTTTATAAAAGCTTTTTAGTAAAAATATTAGAAAGGTAAAAAATGAGTTTTAATCCGTTATTAGAAAAGGGAACACCCATAGAAAAACAAATACGAAGCTGGCATGAAATTGCCAAAAAGCCGTTTAACAAAACAGAAGTAGACTGCTATACAAGAACAAGGCAAATACTTATGAACGGTATCGAGGTAGAGGCGTGGAATTTTAAACACAATTTTGCCAGAAACTGCAATGAAACCGAGGTCAATAAATTTCTTGCACAAACAAGACGTATCGAAGATATGCAGCAGACAACCGTAAACTGGCTCACGCCGGCTGATCAGTCTGTGCTTGAAACAACTCTGGGCTATGAGCAGGTGGCTGTGGATTTAACAGCATGGATGGCTCAGAATGAGCCGGATGATTATGTAAAAGAGACCTTTGATTTTGGTTTATTAGAAGACTTTGACCATCTGTACAGATACAGCCAGTGGGCATATCTTGAACACGGCATAAGTCCTAATGATATTGTGCAGGGGCAGACTGATATTATGCTCAGCAGACCGACACAGAATCACCATAACGATAACAGAATAAGACTAAGAAAGCCTTATGATAAAGCAACTGCCGACCCTCAGACAAAGGTAAACATATATACACTTGTTGCAGGTGAACAGCAGACACACAACTATTATGCCGAACACGGTATGGAATACGGAAACCAGTGCATAAGAGAAACTTATGCAGAAATCAAAGATGTAGAAGAAGAACACGTTACAATGTACGAGTCTTTAATTGACCCGACAGAATCGTGGTATGAAAAATTGCTTTTACACGAGTTTGTGGAGGTCTGCACATACTACAACTGTATGGAAGACGAAGAAAATGACAGAATCAAAAAAATCTGGGAAATGTTTCTTGATTATGAGATAGGGCATTTACAAATTGCGGCAAATCTGTTTAAAAAGTATGAAAAACGTGACCCTGAAGAAGTAATCGGCACAAAAGTCGTACTTCCATGCAGATTTATGTCGCAAAAAGAATATGTGACAAACATACTTGAAAACGAAATCCAAAAACGTCTTGATACAAAAATGGGATACACTGAAATTGATGAACTTCCGGATGATTGGCCGAGTTATGAAATTCAGGAAAAAGTCGGTGAAGAAGGCTCTCCAACAGAAATGACTATCCAGATTATCTCAGCAGCAAAAGGCAGAGATTTAGTTATTGCGGATAAAAAGCTTAAGAAAAAACAGCTTGAACTTCTTGAAAAAGGACTTGAAGATATTGCACAGGCTCCTGATACCATTACGGTAGAAGAAATGAATGAAATGATGGAAGAAGAAGAAATAGAACACGAATGTGTTTAATATTTAGTTCCCTCTGATGAAAATATCAGAGGGAATTTCTATTTAAAATATTAACCTTTTTTAAGCACCGGTTTTAAATACTGCCCCGTGTAAGATTCTTTGCATTTGATTATTTCTTCAGGTGTGCCTTCAAAAATAACATTGCCTCCGTCACATCCTCCTTCGGGGCCTAAGTCAATAATGTGGTCAGCAATTTTTATCAAGTCCATATTGTGTTCGATTATAAGTATAGTATTGCCTGCATCCGCAAGTTTGTTTATTATTTTAATAAGTTTATCAAGGTCATACCAGTGCAGCCCGACAGACGGCTCATCAAGGAGATAAAGTGTTCTTCCGGTTGCCTTTTTATTTAATTCCGAAGCCAGTTTAATTCTCTGTGCTTCACCGCCGGAGAGCGTAGTTGCACTCTGTCCGAGCTTTATGTAACCCAAACCTACATCATACAAAGTTTTTAGACGACTTTTTATTTTAGGTATGTTTTCAAAGAAAACATACGCTTCTGCAACCGTCATATTTAAAACATCAGATATTGTTGCACCTTTGTATTTTACCTCAAGTGTTTCTCTGTTGTATCTTTGCCCTTTACAGACATCGCATTTTACATACACATCAGAAAGAAAATTCATCTCTATTTTTAATAAACCGTCGCCTTTACAGGCTTCACACCTTCCGCCTTTGACATTAAAGCTGAATCTTCCGGGTTTGTATCCTCTGACCTTTGATTCATTGGTCATTGCATATAATTCTCTAATAAATGTGAAAACATCCGTGTATGTCGCAGGGTTGGAACGGGGTGTTCTTCCTATTGGAGACTGGTCTATATCGATAATTTTGTCGATATTTTCAAAACCTAAAATTTCATCTACACCCTGCGGCTTAGGTTTGTTGCCTCTAAGTTTATGAATTGCGTACTCATGGATTAAATCCTGCATAAGCGTGGATTTGCCGGAGCCGGAAACACCGGTCAATGCAACTATTTTTCCTAAAGGAATATCAATATTTATGTTTTTAAGGTTATTGAGGTGAGCATTTCTTACCCTCAAAAATTCGCCGTTGCCTTCTCTTCTTTTGGAAGGTACAGGGATTTTTTTTGCACCGCTTAAGTACTGACCTGTTATTGATTCTTTTACCTGTTTAATTTCTTCAAGTGTACCCTGTGCAACTATTTTCCCGCCGTGAACACCGGCTCTTGGGCCAATATCAACTATATAATCGGCGTTTTTCATGGTGTCTTCGTCGTGTTCAACAACAATAAGCGTATTACCAAGATTTCTTAATCTTAAAAGGGTTTTTATAAGCATATCGTTGTCTCTCTGATGTAGACCTATTGACGGTTCATCAAGAACATACAATACACCTGTCAGACCGCTTCCTATTTGTGTTGCAAGCCTGATACGCTGGGCTTCGCCGCCGGAGAGTGTTAATGACATTCTGCTGAGGTTTAAATATCCTAAACCCACATCAAGTAAGAATTTCAGACGTGCTCTGACTTCTTCTAAAATTTGTTTTGCAATCTTCATCTGGTAATCAGACAATTCTAAAAACAAATCAGAAAAGAATTTAAAACTTTCTGTAACCGGCATCTCACATACTTCATGAATATTTTTTCCGTTTATTGTTACTGCAAGGATATAAGGTTTCAGCCTTGCACCATGGCAGTCTTTACAGGGAGTTAACTTCATATATTTCTGGATTTCTTCTCTCCAGTATTCTCCGCCGGATTCATTGTATCTCTTTTCTAAAAATGGTATAACACCCCAGAATTTCATTTTATGGTTTTCATATCTGTTCGTGCCGAAGTGTTTCACACGGATATTGATTATATCCTCTCCTCCGTATAAAATAATATGCTGTTCTTTTTCCGTTAATTCTTCAAAAGGTTTGTTTAAATCTATGTTGTAATGTGAAGAAACCGAGTTTAACACATCATCATAATATGAAGTGGTTGTCTTGCTCCAGGGATAAATAGCACCCTGCTTTATTGACTTTTTTCTGTCCGGTACAACTAAATCAGGGTCAACCACGAAATCATACCCGAGACCGGAGCAGGTAGGACAGGCACCGTAGGGGCTGTTAAAACTGAAACTTCGAGGGGAAAGCTCTTCAAAACTCAAGCCGCACTTAGGACACGCAAGTTTTTCAGAAAAGATAAGCTCTTTATCCCCTATAACATCCACAGTCATAAGTCCGTTTGCTTTTTTTAGCGCAATCTGAGCGCTGTCTGCTATTCTTGATTTTGCACTTTCTTTTACGACTATTCTGTCAACTACAACATCTATATTGTGCTTTTTATTTTTTTCAAGTTTGATATTTTCAATATCGTCTTCATCAAGATTATAAACTTGTCCGTCAACTCTGGTTCTTATAAAACCTTCCTGCTTAAGGTCATTCAAAAGTGAGGAATACTCACCTTTTTTGCCTCTTACCACCGGTGCTATAATTTGTATCTTAGTACCTTCGGGGAGTTTTAAAATTTTATCAACAATTTCATCAATTGACTGGGGTTTTATTTCATCTCCGCACTGCGGGCAATGAGGGGTACCTATGCGGGCAAATAAAAGTCTCAGGTAGTCATAGATTTCTGTTACCGTACCGACTGTTGAACGTGGATTGTTTGATGTGGACTTCTGGTCAATAGATATAGCAGGGGAAAGCCCTTCTATATATTCCACGTCAGGTTTGTCCATCTGCCCCAGGAATTGCCTTGCATAAGTTGAAAGGCTTTCAACATATCTTCTCTGCCCTTCTGCAAAAATAGTATCAAATGCAAGAGAACTTTTGCCGGAACCGGATACTCCGGTAAATACAATCAGTTCATTTTTAGGCAGTTCTAAATCTACGTTTCTTAAATTATGCTGGTTTGCACCTTTTATAATAATTTTGTCATTCATAACAACCGGTCAGTTTTACTAAAAACTAAAATAATATCCCTGTAAGATTTACAAGGATATTATTTCACAATATTTGATGTTATTCAAATCAATTAATCTTTATACAAAAGTCTTTCAAAAGTTGTATTTATATAATTAAACGGGGAATTTTTTTCTTCAATTTCCCCTGATTTTATATAAGGAATTTCTCTTCTGTTTTTAATTGTTGAAATACTATTGTTTTTTTGTATCATATACATTTTTGAAACAGTATAAGCTTTAACATCAGGATTGGATTCTGCACAATGTAAATTGCTAATCGAAATTTCAATTATATCATTATCTGTTCCTATTTTTGAACCGAGTTTTTCAAAAAACTCTTTATCTTTTTTACTTAGCAATTCTTCCGGTGCTAATATTTTTGTTTTTGCTTTAAAATTTATTTTTAATGGTGATGCAGCAATACTCACTCTTTGTACACTCATAGAGACCTCCTATTCTCTATTTATTATATCACAGTCATTTTGAATTATTTAGAAACTTACTTTACAAATTTAACATCTTTATAAAATTTTTATACCGCTGTAAAAATTTTTTGATAGAATATCAAGAGAGGAAGCTATGCAAATAGAATTTTTATATTCAAAAATACACAGGGCAACGGTTACGGATGCAAACCTCGAATATGTGGGTTCAATCACTATCGATGAAGAATTGATGGAAGCAGCGAATCTGCTGGAGGGTATGAAAGTTGATATCTTGGATGTCAACAACGGCGAGCGTTTCCAGACCTATGTAATAAAAGGCAAAAGAGGGAACAGAGATATCTGCTTAAACGGTGCAGCGGCGAGAAAAGTAGCCAAGGGTGATAAAGTTATCATTGTCTCTTATGCGATGATGACTCTTGAAGAAAAAGCCCAGTTCAAGCCTTCCATCATTATGGTTGATGATAAAAATAATATTGTTAAAAAAATTTGACACAAATAAAAAAACCGGCAAAAAATTTTTTGTTCGGTTTTAATTTTACTAAAGCAAAAAGGAATTCAAAACGTGCAAAATACAATAACACAGGAATTCATTACAAAATCCGAACAAAGGTTACAGAAAGCCCCAGATAAAATAATTCTTCGTTATATAGAACAAAGACTGAATAAAATTTTCTTTGATGAGGTAAACTCACAAGATTCAATATTTAAAAAAGTAAGCAATAACGCAATATACAAAATGGCTTTATTTATATCTGGAAATATAAAAAGAGCCTGTTCTATAGGCATTGCGGGAGAGACTGCAAGCGGCAAATCAACAATAGCCTATGATATTATAAATACAATTCAGGCCTTTGCCGATGAATACTGTTTTGAAAATGTTATTACCAGAATAAACACCGATGATTATTATTACGACCGTTCGGAAATGGTGAAAAAAGCAGGGAGCTTCGCAGAATTTGCAAAACATTATGACCTTGATGTACCGGAAGCGCTTGAACTTGAACTGATGAAAAAGCATATAAAACAGCTTTTGTTCGGTGATACTGTATATCTGCCAAAGTATGATATGTCAGGAACAGCCATCAGAAAAGACAATGTAACCAAAGCTGTTCCTTCAAAAATTATTATTTCGGAAGGACTCTTTACACTTACAGAAAAAGTTGTTGATGCATTTGATTTTAAAATTTATGTTGATGTTTCACATAATGTTCAAAAAGAAAGATTTTATAAACGTGCTCAGGAGCGGGATTTAGGAGATTCTGCCGATGAAGTTTATAAAAATGCCTCCTCAAAAGCAAAAATATACATTCACCCGACAGCGATGAAGGCGGATATAGTATTGTCAGGCGAAGCAGACAGAGCCGCATATAAAAAGTTTATAAACAAGCTGCTTGCAATTGTAGAAGATGTTCATTGCAAAAATTTTGCAATGCCGCACTAGCGAGGTTTTTTTATGAAATTATGCTTGTTTCAGGGAACATTTAACCCTATACATAATGCACATTTAAAAATCTGTGAGTATGCAAAAAAGAACTTTGACTTTGATAAGATTCTTTTGATTCCTGCTGCCCGTCCTCCGCATAAGAGTTATGACGAGTCTTTTTCTCAGCACAGACTGAATATGGCGGAAATAGCAGCGCAGGATATAGATTATGTCGAAGTAAGCGATATAGAATACCATAGAGATGACCTGTCATATACCGTTCCTACTGTGGAAGAAATTTATGAAAAATACCCTGTTGAAGGAATGATAAATTTTATCATAGGAACAGATGCTTTTAAAAATATCGAAAGCTGGTATGAAACAGAAAAACTTAAGAACCTTGTTGATTTTGTTCTTTTTGTAAGAGAAGATGAGCAATCACTGAAGGAAGATGAAACATATTTGCAAAAGCTAAAAGAAAAAGGCTATAATTACAGAATGATGAAAATGCCTTTTGTCGACATTTCATCTACGCAAATAAGAAAAAATATACATAACAGCGTTCCGATAAAAGCGCTGGTTCCTGAAGGAGTTGCAAAATATATTGATAAATATGGTTTATACAGATAAAAATATCGTGGAAATTGAAAACTGGCTGAAAGAAAATTTGTACGAAGAACGCTACATCCATTCTATAGGTGTAATGGAGGCTGCTGTTGAACTTGCTCAAATGTTTAATATGGATGTAGAAAAAGCAAGAATCACAGGACTTTTGCATGATGCGGCAAAATGTTTTTCAAATGAAAAGCTTCTTGAGATTATTCATCAGCATATTCCGGAAGTCCATGATTGTGAACTTTTAAACTACAAAACTCTCCACGCACCTGTCAGTGCATATCTTGCAAAAACACAATTCGGCATAGAAGACCAAGAAATACTTGATGCAATAAGGTGGCATACTCTTGGCAGATGTAATATGAGTGATTTTGAAAAGATTATTTTTCTTGCGGACAAAATAGAAGCTAGGACAAGGGATAAAGAATTTCGACATCAATGCTTAGAATTATTAAAAGAAGACAACGGACTGGACAAAGCACTTTTCAAATGCTTTGAAGCTACCATAAAAAGTCTTGTAGACAGACGTCTGGCAATCTGCCATATAACAATTGATGTATATAACGAACTGTTAGAAAAAATATTGTAATTTTAAAGGGAAAATAAATGATAATTCCAAGTATAGATTTAATGAACGGAAAAGCCGTACAGCTTAAACAGGGTATGGAAAAAGTTCTTGAGCGCAGCGACGTACTGGAACTTGCAAAATATTACGGAAGATTCGGCGAAATTGCCGTTATAGACCTTGATGCCGCGGTTGGAAACGGAAATAATGAAGAGCTGATATCTCAAATATGTAAAATTGCATCCTGCAGAGTAGGCGGGGGAATAAGAGATGTTGATAAAGCCAAAAAAATGCTCGCAATGGGTGCAAAAAAAATAATAATAGGCACTGCAGCAAATGAAGAGCTGTTATCAAAACTTCCTAAAGACAGAGTCCTTGTTGCAATTGATACAAAAGACGGAAAAGTCGCAACTCACGGCTGGACAAAAACAGCAGATGCAACACCTCTTGATTTTGTAAGGCGATTTAACAATCTTTGTTCCGGATTTTTGTATACTATTGTTGAAAAAGAAGGAATGATGGGCGGCACGGATATAGACGCAATAAAAGAAATAAGAAGTGCTACCACAAAAGAACTCATTGCGGCAGGCGGTATTTCTACAGTTGAAGAGATAGTTCAGCTGCAAAAAATGAATGTTTCAACCCAGCTCGGTATGTGTATTTATACGGGTAAAGTTCAGCTGGAAGAAGCCTTTGTAAAATGTCTGGATTTTGAAAAGAGATTCGGCTATCTGCCAACAATAGTACAGGATTATGATACAAAACAGGTTTTGACTCTTGCGTATTCTTCGCCCGAATCAGTTTTGCAAGCATTAAAGACAGGAAAAGGAACATACTTCAGCCGCTCAAGAAAACAAATCTGGGTAAAAGGAGAAACCTCAGGAAATACTCAGGAACTTGTTACAGCACGTTTTGATTGTGATATGGATGCACTTTTGTTTATTGTTAAACAAAAAGGTAACGCTTGTCATCTGGGCAAATATTCGTGTTTCGGAGATAAAGAATTCTCAATAAATGAGCTTTACAATCTGTTGATAGACAGAAAGAGAGTACTGCCTGACAATTCATTTACAACAAAACTTTTTAAAGATGAATTTTATCTTAAAAGAAAAATAATGGAAGAAGCTTTTGAATCCGTAAACTTTGAAAAAGGCGACGGATTAGAGTGGGAAGCTGCTGACCTGACATACTTTATGCTGACTTTTATGGCAATGCATAATGTTACACCTCAGGATATTTTAAATAATCTTGCATCACGCAGAAAATAAGTATTAAAAAAATGAATATATAAAACTTGCAATCAGGTAAATTTATGGAGAGATTTGAAGAAAAAACATTGTCATCCAAAACAGTTTACAAAGGCAAAATTTTTGATATAACGGATGATGAGATAATCCTTTCTGATGGAAAAAAAGAATATAAAAGGCATAGAGAAATAATACACCACCCCGATGGAGTCGTTATTCTGGCACTAAAAGATGATGGAAATATTCTGCTTGTAAATCAATATCGCTATGCTGTTAAATCTGTGCAGACAGAGCTTCCTGCAGGGCGTTTGGAAAAAGGAGAAGACCCTCTTTTGGCAGCAAAAAGAGAGCTAAGAGAAGAAACCGGTTATGTTGCCAAAAATTGGGAATCTTTAGGTTATATTTTTACTACTTTTGGGATTTGTAATGAAAAGCTGTATTTGTTTAAAGCAACAGATTTAACATTTGATTCTCCGAATCCGGACGAAGGCGAAGTTTTGGATTATTTTGAACTTCCGTTAAGTGAAGTGCACAAACTTGTAAAAAATGGTACAATTAATGATGCCAAGACAATATGTGCACTGGCACGATGCAGTATAGAGAGTCTTTAGTACATGATAAAAATGCTTGTTCTGGACATTGACGGAACTATTTTTAAAAAAGATTATACAGCAACAGACAGGGTAAAAAACACCTTGAAAAAACTTTGCAATGACGGTATAAAAGTTGTTCTTTGTACGGGAAGAATGTATGCTGCAACAAAATTTATCGCACGGGAATTAGGGTTGACAACACCTGCTATCTGCTATCAGGGCGGACTGATTAAAAATATTTACGGAAATACTGATACTCTCTGGGAAAAGACTATGGATAAAGAACTTGCCCGAGATGTTATACGGAAGCTCAAAAAAAGAAATATATTTTTTAATATATATATTAATGACGAACTTATGGTGGAAAAAGACAGCCCGCTTATACAGCAGTATGTAGATGCCAGAAATTTGTCTTATAAAATTATAGGAAACTGCGATAATATTGATTTGACCGGTTTAAATAAAATTCTTGCAATAGATGATGATACTAATTTGATAGAAAATTTGCAAAAAGAGATGGCAGAAAAATATAAAGATAAATTATATGTTATCCGTTCAACTCCGCGTTTTTGTGAATTTTCCAATCCTGAAGCAACAAAGGGAAATGCGGTTAGATTTCTTTCTGAATTATGGAATATTAAACAGGATGAAATTATGGCCTGCGGAGATCAGGACAATGATATAGAAATGCTTCTGGCTGCAGGGGTTAAAGTAGCAATGGGTAATGCAACAGTAGATTTAAAAAAAATAGCGGATTATGTAACAGAAACAGTAGATAATGACGGTGTTGTTTACGCTGTTGAAAAGTATATAGGGGAAAAATATGCGGTATAGAATAGGACAAGGTTTTGATTTACATCAGTTTGCCGAAGAAAGAGACTTGATTCTCGGCGGAGTAAAAATAGACCACAATAAAGGTCTTTTGGGACACTCGGACGCTGATGCATTATGTCATGCAATTATCGATGCCATGCTTGGTGCACTGGCACTGGGTGATATAGGGCAACATTTTCCTGACAACGACCCGCAGTATTATGGCTGCGACAGTACGGAATTACTGGCGCAAACTCTTTATCTCATTGTAAAGGAAGGCTATAAAATAAATAATATTGATGCAACAATCAAGACACAACAGCCGAGATTGGGGCCGTTCATAAAAGATATCCAGCAAAATCTTGCAAATGTATTGAATCTTGATGTAAATCAAGTCTCAATTAAAGCCAAATCAATGGAGTGGATGGGTCCTATAGGCGAAGGTAAGTGTCTTGCTGTTGATGCAGTTGTTCTGCTTGAAGAAATATCAATCTAATTTTATTAAAGATAAATAATGCAAAAGAAAAAAGAGCTGAATTTTTATTTTCAGCTCTTTTTAGAATTATTAAATATAATATTACGTATCTATATTTTGTGCAAAAACCGCATTTGTTTCTATAAATTCACGTCTTGGTTCTACCTTGTCACCCATAAGAACATCAAACAACTGGTCACAAAGCATTGCATCTTCCACATTTACTTTAAGCAGTGTTCTTGTCGCAGGATCCATTGTCGTTTCCCAGAGCTGCTGCGGCATCATTTCACCGAGACCTTTAAATCTCTGTAAAGTCAGTCCCTTCTTGCCTCTTTCTTCCACAACTCTTTGTAATTCCGCAAAAGATGTCAGCTGCAGTTCTTCTGTACCTGTATCCAGTACAAGTACTTTTTCCTCTTCAATCAAATAGCTTCTGATTGCAGGATATGCATTTTTTACTCTCTGGAATTCATTTGATTTAATTAATACTGCGGTTAAAAGCACCTGTTCAGTTTCTCTTTCAAGATGAAGATTCAGGTTGTATTTTTGTGTTTCTGTATTGAATTTAATTTCTACGCTGTAGTTTTTAGCTTCTTCAATGCCGTAATTTTCAGCGTGGTCTTGAAGATAATGATTGATATATGCGCAGTGTTTTTGCATTGCTTCCTGTGAATCAAAATCCTCAGGTTCGATATTGGAACGTATAAGTGCTCTCATTACAACAGAAGGAATTGCATTAATCAACGGATTGTTGAATGAATGATAGAATGTAGACATGTTTGCCAGTAATTCTACGAGTTCAGCACCTGTTGCGCTTTTTGTTTTATCTTTGTTGTAGAGTGTTAAATCTTTGATTCCTCTTTCTCTCAGCATTTTGTCTAATGCTCTGTCATCATAAAGATACTCTGCATTTTTGCCTATAGTAATTTTATACAGAGGCGGCTGTGCTATAAAAACATGTCCTTTGTCAAGTAATGGTTTTGCATATCTAAAGAAGAATGTCAACAGTAATGTTCTGATATGAGCACCGTCAACATCAGCATCAGTCATAATGATGATTTTGTGATATCTCAATTTTTCAATATCAACATCATCTTCGTTTTTGCTTATGTTTATGCCAAGAGCCTGAACCATTGACTTAATTTCGTTGTTTGCATACATTTTGTCTAATCTTGCACGCTCCACGTTAAGAATTTTACCTCTTAACGGCAAAATAGCCTGAAACATTCTGTTTCGCCCCTGCTTAGCTGAACCGCCTGCTGAATCTCCCTCAACTATATAGAGTTCGCATTTTTCAGGTTCTCTGTTAGAACAATCTGCAAGTTTACCGGGCAGTGTAGAAGTTTCAAGAGCGGATTTTCTTCTTGTGAGTTCTCTTGCTTTTCTTGCAGCTTCTCTTGCTCTTTGAGCCTGCAGTGTTTTTTCGATGATAATTTTTGCATATTTTGGGTTAAATTCAAGCCATTCCTGCAATTTATCTCTGATAGTATCCTGCACTGCAGCAGTAGCTTCGGAACTGCCCAACTTATCTTTTGTCTGTCCTTCAAACTCGGGATTTGGCAGTTTAACTGAAACTATTGCAGTCAAACCTTCTCTTACGTCATCACCGGAGAGATTTGCATCAGAATCTTTTAAAAGTTTATTTTTTCTTGCATAGTCATTCAATACACGGGTAATACCGTTTCTAAAACCTGTAAGGTGAGTACCTCCGCCATGAGTATTGATATTATTTGCAAAGCTTAGTACGGATTCATTGTATGCATCTGTATATTGCATTGCAATTTCAACCTGCATATTATCAACAGCTTTATCAATATATATAGGCTGTTCGAAGAGCACTGTTTTGTTTTTATTCAAAAATTCAACATAGCTTCCGATTCCGCCTTCAAAGTGAAAATCATGTTCTTCTTTTGTTTCTGCGTCAATATATCTGATTTTTAAGCCTTTATTTAAGAAAGCCATTTCTCTCAAACGGTTGGCTATAACATCACGGTCAATATGTGTTGTCTCCGTAAAAATTTCCGGATCAGGCCAGAAAGTAGTTCTTGTACCTGTTTTGTCAGTTTCTTTAACTTTTTCAACAGGTGTAGTCGGCTCGCCTCTAAGATACTCCTGTCGCCATAAGTAGCCGTCTCTTGCTACTTCAACCACATATTTTTCAGACAGCGCATTTACAACAGATGCACCTACACCGTGAAGTCCTCCTGATACCTTATATCCGCCGTCGCCGAATTTACCTCCGGCATGGAGTACAGTATGTACAATTTCGAGGGCAGATTTGCCTGAATCAGGTTTTATATCAACCGGAATACCACGTCCGTTATCTTCTACTGTAACGCTTTCATCTGTATTTATAGTAACGGTAATTTGTGTACAATATCCGGCAAGAGCTTCGTCAATAGAGTTGTCCACAATTTCATATATACAATGATGCAAACCTCTTTGTGAAGTAGAACCGATATACATACCGGGTCTCATTCTGACGGCTTCCAAACCTTCTAAAACTCTGATATTACTCGCATCATAATGTGTTTCTGCTGCCATGTTTTATATTTCCCCAATTAAGTCTAAAATTCTATCTTTTACTATATTGTATAACAAACAAGCTGATTGAGCCAATTTGTAAAGAAAAAATTTGTCCGAGATAAATTCGTGATAAGACTCTGCCGAGCAAAACAATCCAGTGAATTGTTTTGCGAGAGGGAAATGACGTGAACGAATTTTTTGAGTGTCATTTGTTCACTATACGTGAGGACATTTTGCACGAAATCAAAGCCCTCTCACAAAACTTGACATTTAGTCAACTTTTGTTCGGCAGAGTGGCAAAAGAAGTCAAAGGTGAGCAGGTGCGGGCTGCGGTTAGCCGGCGGCAACTGCGACACTAGATTAGATTACTATGACCTATTATTTATAAATCGCACGCAAAGTATTGATATCTCTGTCAGACAGGTGTGTGTCATTTGTAAAATTGTTTTCATACATTATATCATTATTTCTGCTGCTGTGACCGCTTATTCCAAGAGCGTGACCTGCTTCATGTAAAACAACAGGATAAATCTGTGCATTAGTGCGCATTCTGTTTGAGTCAGTTCTTTGTAGAATCTGGACATCTGCTGACATATTCATATTGCCTATGTATCTTAGTTTTGTAAGACCGATATTATGGTCAGAGACCGGACTGTCGATTTTGTCAACAAATCTAACTTTTATCTGTGCTTGATTCGGATTGCTGACAATACTGAACTTAACAAGGTTTGAGGATTCTGTCTGCCATTCATAAAATGCTTTTAAAGCGGTATCTTTGTACGGGCTGTCTTCTACCCAGATACGCACCGGCATTTTATACCATTTTGAGCGGTAATTAAGGCTCTGTGTATAGTCTCCTGTGTCATTTTCTCTTGCTTTTTTTATTGCGGCGATTCTTCTGTATACTTTTGCTGCTTCGGCTTTGGAGTATCTTCCTATTTGTGAATTCGGATATTTTTGTGCAATGTAATTATACTGTGCATAAGAAAGATTATATTGTCTGTCAAAGTACAGTGATGCTGCATAATAAAATCTGGATTGTATATCATCAGGATTAGAACTTATTCTTTGATAAAAACAGCTTGAGGCATTTTTATATTTTTGATCGTCATACAAAAGCTTGCAGGTCTTAAAATCTGCTGCGTGAACGCTTTTTGTAATTATAATAAGAGACAAAATCAAAAAAATAATCTTTTTCATGTCAAGATGATAGCATAATATTAGTTTTGTTCAGTCATAAAAATAGTGTATAATTGGATAAAACTAAAAAAACGGAGAGCGGCATGAATTTAGATTTAGAACAGGCATTTACTTTTGTGAAAAATGATGAACGCTGGATAAAGAAGCTTGTTATTGGCGCTGCTATTGCACTGTTTGCTATTATTATACTTATAGCCCCTTGTATCTTTGTTTGTATTGCCAAAAGTTTTACGCTAAAAAGTGCGGCTATGATTGTTATCTGTACAATAATAGCTGCATTTGGCGGCTTTGTTGTCAGCGGATTTGCTTTAAAGACAGGACATTTATTGATAAAAGACAAAAATACAACACTCCCGGAATGGAAGGATTATTTAGAATTTTTATTTATAGGCTTTAAATCTTTTCTGGGCTCTTTTATGTATTATATTCCTTTTCTTATTTTTAGTGTTTGTGCCGGATTTGCTGAAATTGCAGTAGAACATGCTGTAAAAATACATGTAATCAGCAATAATGCCGCTTCTTTTATAAATTTTTGTACAAACAGTATTTATAATCTTGTGTATCTTTTATGTATTTTGTTCTTTATTGCAGTGCATATCAATTTTTTAAGAGATTTGAACCCGTTTTCTTATTTGAATTTTGTAAAAGCAGTAAAAATGCTAAAGGGAAATATTTTAAAATATTTTATAATGGTGCTTGTTATTTTTGCTGTTGGTCTGGCTTTTGAAATAGCTGGTGTTATTTGTATACTTACAATAATAGGAATAGTTGTTGTTCCTTTTATAATAATCTATATTCATATGGTATCGGTAAATTTAATGGCACAGTTTGCCAATATTTCTGATAAAAATAATAGTTTAGAATGTAATAAAGAACAAGGAGAACATAATGAATCTTGATTTTGAAAAATCTCTTACTTATATAACAAAAGATACACAATGGGTAAATAAACTGCTGGCAGGCTCGGGCATATTGCTTGCAACTTTTGCTATTTTTGTACTGCCCGTGTTTGTTTTTGTATTTACAAATTCGGGTGCTGCTTCTATTTTTTCATTTGTATTGTGCTTTGTATTTTCATTTGTATTGAGTTTTGCTCTTGCCGGTTATATAGCAGAAACAGCAAATAAAAGAATTAATTATCAAAATTCAATATTGCCTGATTGGAATGATTTTGGCAGATTTCTTGTTACCGGAATAAAATATTTTGCCGGCTATTTTATCTATATACTTCCGTTAGTGATTGCAAGTATGGTTTATTTTGTTCTTCTCGGGATTGTAATGAGCGGGTACCATTTGAATCCTTCGGCGAACCATGCTGCCGGATTTATATTAATGACTCTTCTGGGGGCATTGCTTCTTTTGTTTTTTATTATGGTTATGATATTTTGCCCGTTGATGATGTGTAACTTTTTTAAAGATTTAAAAATACTTTCATTTGTTAATTTCAAAGAAGCATATTCTCTTTTAAAAGACAATATAGGCAATTATTTTGTGTTGATACTTTTATTTATTGCACTCAGCGTGCTGGTTCAATTTGTATTTTCTTTTCTTGCTATAACGGTTGTCGGATTGATTCTTATTCCGGTTGTGTATTTTTATACTTATCTTGTTATGGCAGAAATAACGGCACAGTTTGTGTTGAGTGCAAAGGACAGAGAATAATTGTGCTAAAATTAGCATATGAAAGAACTGGAATATCTTGATGTCATAAATAAAACTCTCGGCGATTCATCGTTATTGGGGGATGATTGTGCTTATTTACGGGAATTAAATCTATTTGTAACACAGGATACCCTTGTTGAAGGCATTCACTTTGATATGGACACAACAACCGCTTATGAACTCGGACAAAAAGCGTTAAATGTAAACTTGTCCGATTTGGCAGCGTCTTTGTCAAAGCCTTTGTATGTGACGATTTCTCTTTCTTTGCCTGAAAATATAAATTCTGATTTTGTTGAGCAGTTCTATTCAGGAGTTGAAAAAATCTGTAAAGAATACGATGTAAAAGTTGCAGGCGGGGATTTAACAGGTTCTGATAAAGTCGTTATTTCTGTTTGTGCAATCGGTAAAAAAGTTTTTGATATTGATGTTTCAAGGCATTTTTCAAAACCGGATGATGTGATTGTTACAACCGGTACAAGCGGTGATAGCGCAGGCGGTCTTAAACTTTTGTTGCAGGGGAAAAAAGATTCTTGTTCTCTTATAAAAAAACATCTTTTACCTGAGCCGGGACTAAAAGTAGCGTTTGAACTCGGGACTTTTTTGGAAAAAGAAAATATAAAAGAATTGTCTGTAATGGATACATCAGACGGACTCGGGGATGCTATATACAAGCTCTCTAAAGGATGCGGGTTCCAATTTGACATAGATTATGACAGAATCCCCGTAAGTAAGGAGCTGGTAACAACTTTTCCTTCTGACTATAAAAATCTTGCACTCTGGGGAGGAGAAGACTTTGAACTTTTGTTTACAATACCGGAATTTGTTTATGAGAAACTTGATAAAAATAAATTTTTTAAAATAGGAAAAGTTACAAATGAGCCGTTTTCAAAAGACAGCAGTATTTGTATAGAATACGAAAAGAATATATTTAAACATTTTGAGGAATAAAGAATAAAAATGGCAAAATTATCTGTTATCGTTACAGCCGGTGGAAGCTCCTCCAGATACGGCAAAACTAATAAGCTTCTGGAAAAAATAGACAATAAAGAAGTCATTATTCATTCTATAGAAGCGTTTGTTCCTTTTTGTCCATTGGAAACTATAGTTGCTGCTTCGGAATCAGTGGAAAGCATACTAAAGGAGCTTTTAAAAAAATATTGTATTAAAAATGTTAAAATAGTCAGAGGCGGTGCTGCAAGACAGGCTTCAATTTACAATGCATTAAAAGCACTTTCTGATGTACCTGATATTGTTGTTATTCACGATGCAGCAAGACCGCTTGTGAAAAAAGAAGATATTAAAAAATGCATAAAAAAAGCTCTTGAAACAAAAGCGGCAATTGTAGCTGTAAAAGCCGTAGATACAATAAAAATTGTCAAGGAAAACAATAAAATAGAATCCACACCCGACAGAGATACACTCTGGGCTGTGCAGACACCTCAGATTTTTGATTATTCTTTAATTATGGAAGCACATAAAAAGCTTGAGGGGCAGTCTTTTTCTGACGATGCAGGCATGCTGGAGTATCTGGGTAAAGATGTTTACGTTTCTGAAGGAAGCCGCTCTAATATAAAAATAACAACCCCGGAAGACCTTTTAATTGCAAAAAACCTTTATGAAAATGTCTGAGGCAGCATCGCCTGCTGTTTTACAATTCATCCGGTGAAGCAATTCTGCCTAAAACAGCACTTGCCGCTGCTACTGCAGGAGAAGCCAGATATACTTCACTGTTGACATGCCCCATTCTTCCTACAAAATTGCGATTTGTCGTGGATATGCAGCGTTCTCCTTCAGCCAGAATTCCTGCCCATCCCCCGAGACATGGCCCACACGTAGGAGTGGATACTGCCCCCTGTGCTTCAATAATTGTCTGTATGTAACCGAGTTTTATTGCTTCAAGATATATGTCCTGAGTACCGGGAAATACTATTAGCCTTACATCGGGATGAACTGTTCTTCCTTTTAAAATTTCAGCAGTTACTTTTAAATCCGAAAGTCTTCCGTTAGTACAGCTTCCGATAACTGCCTGATGTATTTTTATGTTGCCTGCCTGTGATACCGGTTTTGTGTTTTCCGGCAGGTGCGGGAATGCAACCGTAGGTTCTATTTTGGATACATCATATTTGATAACTTTTTCATATTCAGCATCTTTGTCGCTTTCATAAAATACGGGAGTTCTTATTGAACGGTTTTTGAGATATTCTTTTGTAATTTCATCAGGAACAATAATCCCTGCTTTTGCTCCTGCTTCAATAGCCATATTACAAATGGTGAGACGTCCGTCCATATTCATATTTTCAATAGCAGAACCGCTGATTTCAAGTACCTTGTATAACGCACCGTCTACACCGATATCACCTATAAGATGCAGTATCAAATCTTTTGCACTTACCCATTTGTTTAATTTACCGTTAAATTCAACTTTAATGGTAGAAGGCACCTTAAACCATGTTTCTCCTGATGCCATTGCACAAGCAAGGTCAGTTGAACCTACACCGGTTGAAAATGCACCCAATGCACCGTATGTACAGGTATGAGAATCTGCACCGATTATCAAGTCTCCTGCGGTGACTATACCTTTTTCCGGCAAAAGAGCGTGCTCTATACCCATTCGTCCGACTTCAAAGTAGTTTTTGAGATTTTGTTCATGAGAAAATTCTCTGACCATTTTTGCTTGTTCAGCCGATTTTATATCTTTGTTCGGCACAAAATGATCAGGAACAAAAACAACTCTTTCTTTATCAAAAACTTTCTCAATGCCGATTTTTTTGAATTCTTTTATTGCTACAGGCCCTGTAATATCATTTGCAAGTGTTATATCAAGTTTGGCTGTTATAAGCTGCCCCGGCTTTACTTCTTCAAGTCCGGCATGTGCAGCAAGTATTTTTTCAGCAATGGTCATTGGTCTTGTCATAAAAAACTCCTTTGTATTTTTATATTTTATTACAAATTTTAAAAATGTTAAAATAAATTTACATATCGCAAAAAGCCGGATATAATGCTTAATAGGATAGGATAGGTCGGGATATTTTTTCTTTTTTTATTTAAGCTTTTATTAACTTTGCCGATTAGCCTTACATAACGTCTTACATATAAGGAATGAAAGGTGTGTGCGTATGGGCGATATGAAAATTGGTGAAGGCAAAAAATTTGATGCAACTCAGGTCTCATCTGAGGGGCTGACGCAGGAAGAAATTGCCGAAATTACAAAGAAAAATAAAAAACTTATCAAAATTTTTCAAGCGTATGATACGGATGGAAAAGCCGGCTTAAGTTCTGCAGAACTGGCAGCTGCAATGGATGATTTTATAAAAGCAGCAGGTGATGATAAGAAAATTTCTAAAAGCGAATTTAAAAAAATGGCAGATATCTTTAATGAGCAGAATGACTTTTCTGGTGAACAGGAAGTCAGCGCCAAAGATTTCAAAAAATTTATGAAAGCCGTCAGGAAAGCAACAAAAAAAGACGAAAAAGTTTCGACACAGCAAATTTTAGAAGAGCAGCAAAGAAAAGCTGAAGCCCAGTTGAGACAAATGCAAGAAGCTCAAAGGCAAGAAGAACTTCAAGCACAGGCAGAAGCTAAAGCCCGTGCAGAAGAAGAAGCCCGTGCCCGTGCTGAAGCTGAAACCCGGGCAGCAGCCGAAGCTGCAAGAATAAAAGATTTGCAGACACCAAAAACTTATACTGTACAGGAGGGTGAAAAATTTGAAGAGCTTATCAAACGATCTCTTGCTGCTCAAGGTATAGAAAATCCTACAGAAGAACAACTGCAGGAGGCTATTGCACAGTTTAAGGAAAATAATCCGGGTGTTGTACATAAAAACAAAAAAGGCGTTGAATATCTCTATGCCGGTGCTGAAGTAAAAATTGCAGGAAACCTTGAAGATAAAGGTAATTCTGCAGAAATAGAAGCATCTATAAGAAAAAGAAATGAAGAAGCCGCTGCTGCAAGAAAAAGAGCTGCAGCACAAGCAAGAGCGGCAGAAGAGGCAAAGGCTGCAGAGACTGCGAAAGCAAAAGCTGCAGAAGAAGCTGAAAATAATGCTCGTCTGGAACCGGAATCATATGTTGCTGAACGTAGTTCAACATATGTTGCCCCTAAAGCTGTTGCTACGCCGATAGTTGCCGTAAGTGAAACGGATAATTCTCAAAATACCGCACAAAGTTCTTATTTATTGCAGGCTATGAACAGACATCCATTGAAAGAAAGACTTCCAAACGGCTATTCGCGCAGGGATATGGCTGGATTTAATGATGCGTATTATGATGCTTCTGGTAAGCGTATATCAAAAGAAGAGTATATGAAAGCCAGAGGCAAAAAAGACAGAAAAATAGACAACATGGTGTCTCACACTATACTGGAAGAATTGCCAAACGGTTATACAAAACGAGACAGATCCGGCCCGGGGGTATTCTACTATGACAAATTAGGCAATCAAATTACAGAACAGGAATACCTGAAAGCCAAAAATTCTCAATGATAAAGAAAAAAGACCTGAGGTTAATCAGGTCTTTTTCATCTTTTTATTATATTTATTTTCTGTAAATGTGTGGTATGATTAACTTACATAAGCTGATTTTATAGGAGTTATTTATGCCTGTTGAAGATGATACTTTGGTAATGATACTTGCCGGCGGAGAAGGCAAAAGACTGTATCCTCTGACACGAGACAGAGCAAAACCCGCAGTACCGTTTGGCGGCAGATACCGTATTATTGACTTTGTTATAAACAATTTTATCAACTCGGGCTTTTATAAATTAAAAATCTTGACCCAGTATAAATCAGATTCTTTGAATAAACATATTACACGTACATGGCCTCTGACACCTATTTTGAATCAGTATGTAGAACTTATTCCCGCACAGATGAGAATAGACGGCCACTGGTATAAGGGCACTGCTGATGCTGTTTTTCAGAATATTCACCATATTCTTGCAGAAGAGGATTCTAAATATATCGCTGTTTTTGGCGGAGACCATATTTATAAAATGAATGTGGCGCAGATGCTTGCTTTTCATAAAAAGCATGAAGCTGATTTGACAATCTCTGCTATCCCTATTCCAATAGAAGAAGCAGGTGAATATGGAATTATGGAAGTAGATGACAACTGGCATCTTACAAATTTCATAGAAAAGCCGAAAATAACACCGAAGCATATACCAGGCGACCCGACAAAGTGTCTTGCTTCTATGGGAAATTACTTCTTTAACAGAAATAAACTGATAGAAGAATTGAGAATTGATGCAGATAACCAGACCTCAAGCCATGACTTTGGCAAAAATATAATCCCAAAAATGCTGGAACAGGGTGATAAAATTTATGTTTATGACTTTGCACAAAATACCTTCCCCGGCATGGAAGAATCAGAACGCGGTTACTGGCGTGACGTTGGGACAATGGATGCGTACTGGCAGGCAAATATGGATTTGCTGGCTTATGACCCTGAATTTAATCTGTATACAAAAGAATGGCCGATAAGAACATACAACTACAACTATCCGCCGGCAAAGTTTATCTGGGAAGAATTGGAAAGACGCGGTATGGCCACAAACTCTCTTGTTTCAGAAGGTTGTGTCATTTCAGGCGGTACGCTCTCAAGATGTATTCTTGCTCCTAAAGTCAGAATAAACAGCTTTTCAAGCGTGATAGATTCAATTATTATGGAAAATGTCAATGTGGGTAGACATTCACATATCAAAAAAGCTATTATAGACAAAAATGTAGATATTCCGCCTTATACAAAAATAGGCTTTAATAAAGAAGATGATGAGGCAAGAGGCTTTTATGTGTCTGAAGGCGGAGTAACAGTAGTACCAAAAGGAGCACAACTTTGAACAAAAAACTTAAAATAACACTTATTTCTTTATCTATACTTTTATTAGTTGGTCTTGTTTCGGCGGCAAGTTTTGCGCTGATGCCAAAAGCAAGCCACAAACCTTCCGATTATGATCTTGGTGTGACTTATGAACAGGCCGCAAAAGAAGATAAACCTATTGTCGGAGTGTTTTATGTGGACTGGTGTACTTATTGCCAGAGATTTATGCCAAAACTTGACAAGGTGCGAAACATAAATAAAAATAAATTAAATGTTGTACTTATAAATGTAGATGATCCGGAAAATGAAAATATTGCAAAAGAGTATAGAATATCCGGCTATCCTACGGTTTATATAATGGATCCTGCGTATGACAACAGGGTGCATATAGACAGTGCTTATCTTGAGTCTGTATCTTCTTTAAACAAAGAAGTACAAAGATATTTAAATTTTAGAAAATTAATAAAAAAAGGTGAATCATGCAAATAAAAAATTTAAAAGCGGTTACTCTAGTTGAAGTACTTGTAGTTCTTACTATTATGGGGGTTGTAGCTGCCCTTACAATACCGGGATTAACAAAGCATTCACAAAAAACCGAATATGCCAGACTGGCACAAAAAGGATATGCGACACTGGAAGGCGCTATAGATATGGCTGTAGCAGAAACTGGCACAGAACCTGATAAATGGGCATATCGTTCTTATGGGAATCAAGTTTTGCGTAACTATTTAGCAAAATATATCTCTGCAATAAGTAAGGATTGCCTAAATTTGAATGCGCTTGGTTGTTCTTATAAATATAAATCATTTAAGAATCACTCAAATTCCGCATTTATTCCTTCTTCTTACATAATTGCATCTGACGGGATAATTATAGGAGGTCTCCCTATCAACAGTGTTTCGGGGGGCGGGATAAGTGCCTACCCTGTCTTTTATGTTGATGTGAATGGCAAGAGTGAACCCAATATGGAAGGTGTAGATTTATTTTTCTTTTCTTTTGGAAAATATGATGCAGATTGTTCTGTTACTGCAGAAAATCGTCAATGGAAACTTTGTCCTATTTTGCATGCTAAAAATTTAATGGAAGACAACTGGACAATAACTTACTGGTAATGTAGAAAGGTTTTATAATGTTTTTGAAAAAATTAAAAGCTATTTCATATGTAGAAGTTGTGCTGACACTTGTTATTGTCGGTGTTATCTCTGCTCTTGCAATCCCTTCTTTGAAAAGATATTCCCAAAAAACAGAGCTTGGGGTTCTTGCCAAAAAAGCATACCTGACACTAAATGAGGCAATGGATATGTCTATTATTGAAAATGGCCCTGCTTATAAATGGACATATACTAGTATTTCGGACTCTTTTAATAAATACATTGTTCCCTATTTAAAAGTTGCCAGAAAAATTTCTACTCTGGAAGTATTGACAAAAGATAATATGAAGTTTAGCTGTAACACTGCAACGATAGGCTCTAAGGTTATTCTTTATGTTAGGGTTGATGTTAATAATGATAAAGGGCCGAACGAATTAGGCAAGGATATTTTTGTTTTTAGTGTCAATTTTACTGAAAGTAAAGTTACTCCAAATGATGCAGCTACAAAAAAACTCTTTGAAAACAACTGGAAATTCACTGACGAATTGTGGAATAAATAGCTGTTAACGTATAATTATCCTCCTCTTGTACTATTGTAAAAATATTGCCATAGTATAAAATTGTTGTTATGCTAACAATCATAGTTGACATCACGAGGATTAATTATAATGAATAAGAAAAAATTAATATGGATAATAATTGCTGCCTTGATTATTGTTCCTGTTGTGTTTAATAAAGTTGCGGGCATAATTTCTGATAAAATAGCTGCTCAACAGGGTAAAAAGCCTACTCCTGTTGATGTTGCCCTTGTAACAACAAAAGATATTTACCCTAGAAATGAATCTGTTGGACGTATTGAAGCTAAATATTCTGTTGATGTTGTGGCTAGAATTAACGGATGGCTGCAAAAAAGCTACTTTAAAGAGGGTGCCTATGTAAAAAAAGGTCAGACACTGTTTTTGATTCAGCCGAATGAGTATATTATTGCTGTGCAGCAGGCAGAAGCAGCCGTAAGACAGGCGCAGGCGGCTCTTGTAAATGCACAGAAAGAGCTTGTTCGTGCTCAGGAGCTTGTAAAAAATGACTTTGTAAGTAAGTCCTACTATGATCAGGCTCTTGCAACAAGAGACCAGAACAGAGCAACTCTTGATGTGAATAAAGCAAACCTTGCCGCTGCAAAACTTAATTTGAGCTATACAAAAATTGCTTCTCCTGTAGACGGAAAGGTCGGTAAGATATTGATTACCGAAGGAAACCTTGTAAATCCTCAGTCAGGTGCACTTACAAGAATAGTTTCTGTGAGCCCTATTTATGCATATTTTAATGTAAAAAGCGAAGATTACCTTAGATATATGAAAAGAAGACTTGTTCTTCAAAAAGGCAGTATCCCCGGTACAGATGTAATCATTAAACTTTCAGACGGAACTGAATACAAAGAAAAAGGCAAGCTGGAGTTTGTGAATAACGTAGTTGACCCGACAGCAGGTACTATTGCTATGCGTGCTGTTTTTGAAAATAAGGATCATCTTCTCGTTCCCGGTGACTTTATCAATGTAATAGCCGTTTCAAAAAAACCTGTTCCGGTAGTAGTTGTTCCTCAGATAGCTGTTTCTGACAGTACACAGGGTACATATGTATGGGTTGTTAACGACAAAAGTCAGGCTGAACAGAAATTTGTAAAAATTTCTAATCAGGTAGATGACAAATGGGTGGTTGACGAAGGTTTGCAGCCTGGAGAAAGGGTTATTACAAAAGGTTTTCAAAGACTCAGAAACGGCGCAAACGTAGTTGTTGACAAAGATGCAGCAGACAAAGCCGCAAAGGAAAATAAATAATAGATGGAAAATAATCAACAAAAAACAGATAAAAAAGACTTATATTTCTTTATTAAAAAGCCGAGATTTGCAATTGTAATATCTATATTCATTACACTTGTCGGCTTTATTGCCATGACAGGGCTAAAGCTTGAAAAATATCCGGATATTACTCCTCCGCAAATTACGGTTAGCGCTTCATACCCCGGTGCCAGTGCGGATGTTGTGGAATCTTCTGTTGCGTCTTTGCTGGAATCACAGATTAACGGTGTTGAAGACATGATTTATATGATTTCAACAAGCTCTGATGAATCCTACAGGCTTCAAATATATTTTAAGGTCGGTTCTGACAGAAACATTGACCTTGTAAACGTACAAAACAGAATTCAGCAGATAGAACCGAAACTGCCGGAGGATGTAAGAAGACTAGGTGTAACAGCCAAACAGCAGGTATCAGGTGCAGGTGTTGCTATTTTGAATCTGGCGTCTACTGACGGCAGATATTCTCAGCTTGATGTTACAAACTATGCATCTATTTATATTAAAGATGAAATTGCACGTTTACCGGGTGTTGGTGAAGTAGGTGTTTACGGTGCCGGCAACTATTCTATGAGAATCTGGCTTGATACTGAAAAAATGGCTAACCTAAATGTTTCAGTATCAGAAGTTCAAAAAGCTATTACAACACAAAACGTACAGGTTTCAGCCGGTGCACTGGGACAGGAGCCGGGGCCTGATAAACAAAGATTTCAGATTACATTAAGAACAAAAGGCAGACTTTTAGAACCTGCTGAATTTGAAGATATTATTGTCCGTTCAAATCAGGACGGTTCAAGCATAAGAATAAAAGATATAGCAAGAGTAGAACTCGGTTCTGAGACATATTCAAGAAACGGTAAAGTCGACGGAAAACCTGCTGCATTGATGCAGATTATCCAGATTCCGGGTGCAAATGCTATTGAAATAGTAAACGCAGTTGAGAAAAAAATGGCAGAGGTTTCAAAAACACTGCCTGACGGTATGGAGCTTGCAATGGTGCATGATGATACTCTGTTTATCAGAGAGTCCATGTCAGAGGTTGTTAAGACAATTATAGAAACTTCTATTATCGTTGTTGCTATTATCTTTATTTTCTTAGGCGACCCGAGAGCAACTCTGGTACCTTTGATTGCGATTCCTGTATCATTGATAGGTACTTTTGCCGCATTACCAATGTTTGATATGTCGATTAACCTGTTGACTCTGTTTGCGATGGTATTGGCAGTTGCAACCGTAGTCGATGATGCTATTGTTGTAATTGAAAACGTAAAAAGGCACTTGGAAGACGGAAAATCACCTGTTGAAGCAACGCAGATTACTATGCAGGAAATCGGCGGTGCACTTGTCTCAATGGCACTTGTACTGATGGCGGTATTTGTTCCGGTCAGCTTTATGCCGGGGTTATCCGGTTTGATGTACAAGCAGTTTGCGGTTTGTATTGCCGTATCAATTGCTTTGTCTGCTGTTTGTGCGCTTACTCTTTCTCCTGCGTTGTGTTCTATTATTTTAAGACATGAAGACCCGAATAGAAAGCCGTCTAACAAAATTTCGGCAGCTATAAAATGGGTATTTACTGAATTTAACGTTTATTTCCAGAAACTGACGGATATTTATATACATTATGTAGAAAAATTTGTACATAACCAGAAGCTTACACTTGCTGTATTTGCCGGCATTATCATTTTGATGTTAGCTTTGTTTAAAATTATTCCGACAGGCTTTATTCCGGATGAGGATCAGGCTGTATTGATGGCGCAGGTCAGCTTGCCTGCAGGTGCTTCTATAGCCAGAACAACTGAAGTTACAGAAATGCTTGATGAAATTCTCCAAAAAACAGAAGGTGTTGAGGGCAGACTGGTGTTTGTAGGTATGGGGCCGTCAAACGAGGCATTTCTGGTAATCAGATTAGACGAGTGGAGCAAACGTGAGTTTAATATATTCCAGAAATTAATAAGAAAAATTCAGGGCAAAGAAACAGATTTGTCTGCAAATGCAATTCTGGGAAGAATAAGAGGTGAATTTGCACAGATAAAAGAAGCACAAATCGGTGTGTTTTCGCCTCCTGCTATCACTGGTAT
>CALUVO010000036.1 GCA_944324245.1 Candidatus Gastranaerophilales bacterium
CTGTGGAGTCGAACGAAGAGAGCGAACAGCCATGTGAACAAGGACAACGAAATGGAAAATTTTTAGAATAAAAATTTGAAATGAAGTACTTGACCTTGTGAACGCCAATAATCCAAGACATACCCGGAGTCAGTTGACAATATGCGATTTTTTAATGATATTATATTTTTAACCATTGTTGGAAGGAATAAATATGTTAGATTTATCACAGACCTATGAAGTAGTAATTTTTTCTATCGGAGATACAAAAGCCGGTACAAAAATGGGGAAATTACAGTTAAAAAATATAAATGACAGTACTCTTTTGAATTGTATTTTATGGGAAGAAGCACTAAACCGCATAGACAGCAAGATATTCAGAACAGGAAATCTTGTAAAGGTACTGGGCGGTTCTTATAACGAAAAATATAACAACTGTTTGATTACAAGCTTAGAACTTGTAAAAGAAGCTAAAATAGGTCTGGATAAAGAAGACAGAGACAGTTTGTTTAACGGTATTGTTGAATATGCAAATGAAATTGAAGACGAGGAATTGAAAAAATATGTTGTCGGACTTCTTTTTGAATACGAAGACAAGTTCAAAATCGCTCCGGCAGCACGTCTTATGCACCACAATTACCTTGGAGGACTTGTAGAGCATACTTATGAGTGTCTTGAAATTGCAAAATGCCTTATGACAAATTTGTACAAAAAAATTGACAAATCCTGCGTATATGCTGCCTGTATATTACACGATTTTGGCAAAATTTTTGAATACAAAATCGATGAGGAATCCGGCTTAATAGAGTATGATGAAAATTTTCCAAAAGAATGGATTACGCATTCTCAGTGGGGTTTTTCAAACTGCATGACAAACGGATTTAAAACGGTTGCAAAAATGATTGCAGCGCACCACGGAAGAACGGAATGGGGCGCGATTATTGATTTAGGCGAAAAAGATCTTGAACCGTTATTATATTTCCTTCACCATGTTGATGATTTAAGTGCAAAATTCGGAAAAACAGCCATAAGTGACTTAGGTTAGTATATGGGAATTTTGGACCTTTTAGGAAATCTTATTTTAAGTATAATGACTATATTCGGCGGGTAAATTGTTCGAGAGGGACCTCGCTTGTAGGAGTGGTACACACTCTGCCGAATAAATATGCCGGTGGCATATTTATGAGAGGTAGCGAGTGGCGCCGAGTCTAGCATTTTACAGAAGTGACCCCATGCACTTGTTGGCTGTGCCGGACTTGTTGTTGTATATTGAACTTGCTTATTGCACAGGTTCAACAAGTAGTCGGAGTCAGTTGACAATATGAAAAAGTCTATAATGCTTTTATTACAGAAACAAGAAGCTTTTTAAATGACTCTTTTACTTTTGCTGCTGTTTCTACAACTTCCGCATGTGATAATCTTGTCGGATGTACACCGGCTGCAGAGTTTGTAATACAGCTGATACCCAAAACCTCCATCGCACAATAATTTGCAACAAGCGCCTCTGGAACAGTAGACATACCTACGGCATCAGCACCCATTGTCCTGAGCATCTTGATTTCTGCAGGTGTTTCATAGCTCGGACCGCTCATAGCTGCATATACGCCTTTTTGAACAGAAATACCGAGTTCTTTACATTTTTTCTGCGCCAGATTTTGCAGAGAATGTCTGTAAATCTCCGTCATATCAGGGAATCTGTCTCCCAAAGTAGCATCATTTTCGCCTATAAGCGGATTTACCCCCATAAGATTTATATGGTCTGTAATTATCATCAAATCACCGGCTTTATAAGATTTATTCACGCTTCCTGCGGCATTTGTAATTATCAAGGTTTTTACACCAAGCTTTTTCATTACTTTTACGGGATAAACTATTCTGCTTATGTGATACCCTTCATAAAAATGATATCGGCCCTGCATTATTACGGCGTTTTTTCCCTGTACCTGCGCAAAAACCAGCTGTCCTTTGTGTCCTGCAACGGTAGAAGTCTCAAATCCCGGAATATCAGAGTATTTTATCCTTACTCCCTCAAGATTATCCGCAAAATCTCCCAATCCTGAGCCCAGAATAATACCAATTTCCGGTGTAAAATCTTTTATTTGTTTTTTTATATACTCTATTGTTTCTTTCATAAGAATAATTTATTTTATACTGTCACCATTTGATTTTTTATAAGATTTGCACCAAACTCTACACACTCCAGATTGTTTGGCAAAAGAGCCGCCTTTTTTGCAGAAACTGTCTTTGCCATTTCTTTCATTACTTCTTTTATTGATTCAAGTTTTAGTATTCCTGTCTTTTCAATAAAAGCACCGAGTGCCATTACGTTTACAAACGCAGGCTGGGTAAGTTTCTGTGCAAGTTCATTAAGCGGTATATTTATATACTTGATGTCGGTTCTCTTAGGTTTTATATGAGACAAAGATGAATTGACTATCATAAAACCGCCTGGTTTAACTCTGTTTTCAAACTTAATCTGCGATGCGTCATTCAGTGCAATAACCGCATCAGCTTTGTCTATAATGGGGGAAGGCACTTCTTTGTCAGAAATATTAACAGAACAGTTAACTGCACCGCCTCGCATTTCTGCTCCGTATGAAGGAAACCAGGTAGTATATTTCCCTTCCAGAACAGCTGTATGACAGAGTAAAATGCCCGCAAATAATGCGCCCTGTCCGCCAAAACCTGAAATTATCACGCTCATATCAGCGCCCATTATATTGTCTCCTTAGTTATGTCTTTAAAAACTCCTACAGGATGAACTGTTTCCGTTACTTTTTCCATGTATTCTATTGCTTCTGCCGGCTTCATGTGCCAGTTTGTCGGACATGCAGCAAGTACTTCAACAAAAGCAAAACCCTGCCCTTTCATCTGTATTTCAAAAGCTTTTTTAAGTGCTTCTTTGGCTTTTCTTATATTTTTTGTATCAGTAATTGCAACTCTTGCGCTATATGCTGTTCCGTCGCATTTTGCAACAATTTCTGCCGCATGCAAAGGATATCCTGTCAGTTCTGCTTTTCTTCCCATAGGAGTTGTTGTTGTAACCTGTCCGACAAGGGTGGTTGCGCTGGCCTGTCCGCCTGTCATACCAAAATTTGTGTTGTTAATCATTACAGTGGTAATATGCTCGCCCCTGCAGGCAGTATGAATGGTTTCATTAAAACCAATAGTTGCTGCGTCACCGTCACCCTGATATGTAAAAACAAATTTGTCAGGCTTGCATCTTTTTATACCGGTTGCAACACATGTAGAACGACCGTGGGAAGCACCGGCTACATCAAGATTAAAGAATTTTTCCAAAAATATTGAACAGCCTACAGACGATATAGCTATGGTATCTTTTTGTAAATTAAATTCATCTATAAGCTCTGCAATCATTCTAAGGACAACTCCGTGTCCGCAACCGGGACAAAAAGTGAAGTGTCCGTCTTTTAAAAGTGATTCGGGTCTTTTGTATACAAGTGTTTCCATTATATGACCCCTGCTTTCGTTTTATCGTCCAATTTTTTATACAATTCCTGAACTTTTTCAAATATCATATCAGGTGTAAGAAGCCCGCCTGCCGGTCTTCCGTAAAATTCCACAGGACATGCGCCAAATACAGCTGAGCGAACATCCAGAAGCATCTGTCCCATGTTAAGTTCCAAATCAAGAATCATATCGGCATTTTTTGCAACTTCGTGAAGATTTTTGTCAGGAAACGGGAACAGAGTAATCGGTCTGAATAATCCGACTTTCATGCCTGCTTCACGTGCTCTGTCCACAACTGCCTTTGCAACTCTTCCCACAGTACCGAATGCTGTCAAAACTAATTTTGCGTCTTTTAGCATATATTCTTCAAAAGTAGTTTCATTCTTTGCAACAGCAGCATATTTTTCAAAGAGCATGTTTGTACGCTGCTCCATCTCTCCTTCAGGCATGTGTAAGGATACAATATTTCTTGCGGGTCTGTTATTTGCCCCTGATAAAGCCCATTCATTAACATCGGGGTCTTTATACGGATATTCGCCAAATTCCGCTGGTTCCATCATTTGCCCGAGTATGCCGTCAGCAAGAAGCATAACAGGGTTTCTGTATTTTAATGCCAGATGAAAAGCTCTGTATGTTAAATCAATAGCCTCCTGCACATTTGACGGAGAAAGTACAATGAGCTTGTAATCACCGTTTCCGCCGCCTTTAAGAGCCTGAAAATAGTCTCCCTGTGCCGGTGCAATATTTCCGAGTCCGGGACCGCCTCTCATTACGCTGACAATTACTCCCGGAACTTCAGCACAACACATAGCAGAAAATGCTTCCTGCATAAGCGCAATACCGCAGGAAGAAGATGATGTCATAGCTTTTGTACCGGTTGTACCTGCACCTATAACCATATTTATGGATGCCAGTTCGCTTTCAGCAGTAATAAATACTCTGCCCAGTTTTGGAAGGTTTGCACCCATATATTCTCCGATTTCGCTCTGAGGTGTAATCGGATAGCCAAAATAGCACTGACATCCTGCTTTTATAGCAGCTTTTGCAATTGCTTCATTACCTTTTACAAGTTCTTTTGCCACTATCTGTAAACCTCTTTTATTGCAACATCCGGACAGTTCATTGCACAGGCCGCACAGCCTATGCATTCATTGTTTTTATCAACAAATTCTGCAGGAAAATCTCCATGTAAATTAGGTTCACTGCTTATTTTAAGCAGTTTTTTAGGACATGCTTGTATGCACAAATAACAACCCTTACACACATCTCTATCAATTACAATCCTGCCCATAATTTAGTTCTCTGGTCTATGTCTTTATTAATTATAATTGTATCACGCAGCCGCTAAAATACAAGTTTAGTATATTATCTGTAGCCAAACAATTTGCTGCTGAAAAATAAAGTTCTAATGCAAATAAATACCCGCTTTATTTAAAGCGGGTATTATACTATGAATAAGCGGTTTAATTAAGGATTTTTTGTATATCTTCAACAATAAGTTCTTTTTTCAAACGATATCTGTTATACAATTCATCAAGAGAAACTCTGTCCGTGAATTCCTTTTTAGAACCGTAGTTAAGAACTTTCATATCAGAATCGCCGTAGAATCTTGTGATTTTTTCGCCGAAACCGCCGTCAATTTCACCGTTTTCCAGTGTAATTACAAGACTATGATTATCTTTTAAACTTTCAAGAACTTCTTCATCAACACCTGTAAGATAACAAGGATTGATTAAAGTTGCATCAATACCGCATTTTGAAAGTTCTTCTCTGACATTCTGTCCGAGAGAGAAAAAGCCTCCAGCAGCTATTACGGCAATTTTTTCGCCTTTATGTATGACCTTAAATTTATTAAGTATTGAATAATCAGTTGTATCTTTCATACCGGTTGAAACAAGCGGTGCTGCAGGAACCCTGATAAATACCGGATGCTCTGTCTGATTATATGACCATTCGAGCATTGCAAGATATTCCTCTTTGTTTGTTGGAGCAAGATATACAATATTAGGTATATTGCTGATTAAAGGAATATCAAAGGTACAAAGATGTGTCATATCGGCATTGGAGATTCCGCCCCAGTAAATCAGAACAGTAGCAGGAGAATTATTAAGAGCCAAATCCTGTGACATCTGGTCATAAGTTCTTTGTACAAAAGAGCTCATAAGCGCAAGCACCGGTTTTGCTCCGTTTTTTGCCAGCCCTGATGCATAGGCTATTGCATGTTCTTCTGCTATACCCACATCAGTGTAATTAGCGCCCATTTTAGCTCTAAAATCAGAGTTAAATTCAAAAACACCCGGAGTGGCTGCTGTTATTGCAACAACAGGCTCGTTTTGCTGTTTTTTGGCAAGCAGAAAATCCTTTGTAATTGAATTATAAGTTTCCTGTTCAAAAGGTGCTGCTTTAGGCTCAAGAAATCCTGGCAGCTGCCAGTGATAAGTTTCTTTATCTTCTTCTGCGGGTTTGTATCCTTTGCCTTTTAGTGTATGAATATGAACAACAACCGGATGATTTATGTTTTTAACTTTTTCAAAAGTTTGAATAAGAGTTTTTATGTTGTTGCCTTCTTCTACATAGAAATACTCAAAGCCGATTGCTTTAAATACGTTGTTCTGTGCAGTTCCGTTAGTTTCTCTCAATTCTTTAAGGTTTTTGTATAAACCGCCTTGATTTGGAGCAATAGACATTTCATTGTCGTTTACAATGATTATCATGTTGCTGTTTAATTCAGCAGCATTGTTAAAACCTTCATAAGCCTCGCCTCCGCTTAGAGAACCGTCTCCAATCAAAGCAATTACATTGTAATTTTCACTTTTTATGTCTCTTGCTTTTGCCATGCCAGTTGCCAGACTGACTGAAGTGGATGTGTGACCTATTACAAAGTGGTCATGTTCACTTTCTGCAGGGTTTGAATATCCGGAAATTTTTGAATAATAAGACGGGTCTAAGAATCCCTGTTTTCTTCCCGTAAGCATTTTGTGAGGATATACCTGATGTGATACATCAAAGACAAATTTATCTTTTGGTGAGTCAAAAACATAGTGAAGGGCTATTGTTGCTTCCACTATGCCTAAATCCGGCCCTAAATGCCCGCCTATAGTATTTACCCTTTTTATTATGCCGTCTCTTATTTCTTGAGCAAGTGTTTCCATCTCATGCTCTGAAAGCTTTTTTACATCCATGGGGGAATTGATTCTATCCAGTATTTGCATATTTTCTCCTTTTTCTTTTGTGTTATTATCGGTTAGTTTTTCTTAATTTTAAATTACACCTTGGAGTGCACTCTCAGTCAAGAGGTAATTTCAGGGACTTATATCACAAATTTTACAGATGCTATATAAGTCCCTTTTTAGAGCTACTATCTTGATAAAAAGCTAAAAATATGTTTTACTTGGGTAAAATATTTATATTAACTAGTAAAAAGGATACAAAAATGAAAACGACTAAATTTGCATATTCTCTTGCAGAGATACTTGTAACACTAACAATTATCGGTGTAATTGCCTCTATGACAATTCCGTCTTTGCAGGCTGATGCAAACAGAAGAGCATATGCAGCTGGATGTAAAAAAGCATATACAACGCTTGCAAATGCTGTAAATCTTGCAGAGCAGGAAAACGGTCCTTTAAGAAAATGGAACTGGAATGACCCTGATGAAATTATAGATAATGTAAAAAATAATCTTAACCTGCTGGAGTACTGCGGTGAAGACAAATCGAGAAAATGTTTTCAAAATTATACCTACACAGAATACGGAACAGGTGTGCAAGGCAGCTGGATAGCAAACAATGCTAGATATCTCAAATTACCGGATGGAACTCAAATTGTATTTTATACCTGTACTGGTTCTAAAAAAGGTCCTTGCGGCATAGATAGTTACGGGCAGCTTCCAACAGACAAAGTTTATGCTTCATTTTTTGTAGATGTTAACGGTGATAAAAATCCTAATAAATTTGGTGAAGACGTATTTTTGTTTAATTTGATTAAAGATAAAGGTACAGTACCCGCAGGTACAGGAGATTACGAAGACTGCTATAAAGGCAGGGGGCTTACTTGTACTGCGGTTGCTTTAAAATACGGTGATTTGGATTACAAAAAACACTTGGATGCGGAAAAAGATACCGGAACAACCGGCAATAAAGAATAAAAGGATACAAAAATGAAGACAAGTAAGTTTGCATATTCTCTTGCAGAGATACTTGTAACACTAACGATTATCGGTGTAATTGCCTCTATGACAATTCCGTCTTTACAGGCTGATGCAAACAGGAGAACTTATGCGGCAGGATGCAAAAAAGCCTTTTCAACCTTATCAAATGCTCTTTCAATATCAGAACAGATGAATGCACCCGCAAGAAAATGGTCAATGTCTGATGCCAATACGGCGAAAGATTTTGCTGAATACTGGCAACCATACTTAAATGTTACAAAGACATGTTCTAATAAAGCAGGCTGCTTTGGTGATGGGATATATTATAAATATGATAAAACCAGATTTACAGACTTGTCAGATGTCGGCAGAGGCACTCCGCCATTTGCTTTTCAGACAGCAGACGGAATGAATGTAGCATATGATGTATATCCTGACTATGCAAGTACATCAATGTATGGTGTAAATAATGTAGAAGCACCGCTAATTTATTTCTTTGTAGATGTAAACGGGAATAAAGGGCCGAATACATTAGGTTTAGATACATTTATTTTTGTATGAAACAAAGATGGAATGCAGCCTGCAGGAGTCAGTCAGCCGCTTTCAAATATAAAATGCGGTAAAGGTAAAGACGGTACAGAATGTGCAGCAATGGTAATTAAATACGGTGATTTAGACTATGATAAACATATACAGGAAGCACAAACTTCCGGCGCAAGTGCTGATGATTCACCTGTATTGTAATTAAACTTTTCGTTACGCTCTTGCTTGTACCCAGAGTATCACGAATAAATAAGAAACAAAGAAGAAACAGATTAAAAAGAAGCATTGTATTTTTTATACAATGCTTCTTTTTAATCTATCCGTTCTTTTTGAACTTAAAATGTTTTTCAGTTTCATAATTGCTTGTGCATGCAGCTGGCAGACTCTGGATTCTGAAACATTTATTGTCTCGCCTATTTCTTTAAGCGTCATGTTTTCGTGATAATACAGAACCATTATCATTCTTTCACGTTCAGGCAGACGTTTCAGCGCGATTTGTAATTCCTGTTTTACATCTTTATCAACAAGTTGCTCTAAAGGATTTTTGGAATTTTCATCCTGAATTGTATCAATAATTTCTACACTTTCTTCCGAAGTGCCCTTTTTGTCATATATTGAAGAAATTTGAGTTTCTTCAGCCAGAAGAACTTCAATTTTTTCTTTTTCCATATTCATTGCGCAGGCAAGCTCAGTAGTTGTTGCCGCTCTTCCCAGAGATTGTTTGAGCTTTTCTGCCATCAATTTTATTTCTTTTATTTTTTTTCGGGTAGAGCGTGGAATCCAATCCTGAGAACGGATTTTGTCAATAATAGTTCCCCTTATACGCATGAGAGCATAAGTCTCAAACCGTGCACCCTTATCAGGTGTATATTTTTCTATTGCATCAATAAGCCCTTCCACGCCGTAACTGGTGATGTCTTCCATTGAAAAAGTTTGAGGCAGATTTGTTTTTATACGACCGATTACATAACGTGTAAGATAAATATATTGTACAATTAGCTTATCTCTTAGAGCTTTTTTTGATTTATCAGCTAGATACTCAAGCCACAAAGCCTCGAGCTCTTCATCAGAAAGCCTTTTAATTTTATTATAAGAACTGTATTCTAAATCTTCACTCATCTCTGTTGGTTACCAACGATTTCCCCTAATGAATATCCAAATCTGTATAAATATACAAGTGATGGTATATATTAACATTCTACCTACAAAGGCAGAATGCAAATCATGTAAATAGATGATTTTGATTATTTCATATCTTCAACTGACAATATGAAATTTGTCTTTGCTATACATCTAGTCTTTTACAACTTTATGCAGACCTTTTGGTGAGTCCGGATTCTTATCCAGAAGGTTTGCCATTTCACACGCCATTAATTGCAGTGTAAGCAAAGAACCAAAAATCGCTTTTAATTTTCTTTTTGTTTTTATATAAATATTTATGTCACCGGATTTTACCTCCTGAACAGAGGTTATACATATTATTTTGGGGTTATATTCATCTTTAATTTTTTTTAGGTTTCGCATTGCAAATTCAGCATTTTCTTCATCAATAATTGCAATTACAATTGATTTTTTGTTCAAAACTGCTACGTGCCCGTGCATAAATTCTCCGAACGGATATGCCATTACATTCAGATAACATGTCTCTTTTATCTTTAGAGCACCTTCTTTTGCAATCGGATAATAGTTTTTATTTCCGAGTATTGAGATATTCTGGAAATCAGCTGTCAAACGGGCTGCCTGTTCTATTTTTTGTGCATCTGTTTTTATTCTTTCAAGATAAGCCGGCAATCGTTGTATAGTGTTCAGATAGCCTGATATGTCTTCACCTTTTCTGGCAGTTAGTTTGAGCATAATAAGAATTGAACACAAAATCTGTGCCGTCAGTGCTTTAGTTGAGGCAATACTTTTTTCTTCGCCTGCATCTGATAATATTTTGTAATCACAGAGTTTCCACATTGTAGAATCTTTAGAATTTGTTATGCACATTGTTTTTACAGCCTCAGTTTTTATTATTTTGAGTGCATTCAGTGTATCTGAAGTTTCTCCAGATTGTGAAACAAATATGTATAGTGAATACGGTGTGATAAAGTGTTTTTTTTGAAGTATAAACTCGCTTGAATATTCACATTCACAAGGTATTTGAACATATTCAGCAAATAAAGGTGCGGCAATTGCAGCACAATTGTAGGAGGATCCGCTTGCAACAATAACAATATTGTCTATTTTCTCCGGCATGTCTATGGAAATATGATTTCCCTCTGTAACATAGCTTTCTAGCAAATGTTTGACAACACCCGGTTCTTCAAAAATTTCTTTTTTCATAATTGAAGTCATGTTTTAATCCTCAAAATACTTGCACAAATACTACAATATTATTTATCGGCAAAGATAAACATAAAGTTTAATGTCTGCTAAGGAATATTAAGATATATGTATGATTAGCTTTTTATAAGCTCATCAAAATTGTCCTGAGCATATTGATACAACTCTTTTAATTTATTTTCTACGGTCAATCTGTATTCTTCTGCTTCTTCAGGTGTGCAGTCTGATTTTATGTATATAGGTTCGCCGTATACTGCTATTGTTTTTACACCGAGAATAGGGAAACGGAACTTATCCCATGTGTTAAATTCCAAGAGCCATTTTGATGGCGAATACCATATCATCGGAACAATAGGAACCTGTGATAATTTAGCAATATTTATAATACCGTCTTTTACAACACCAAACGGACCTCTGGGACCGTCTATGGTAATAGCTGCACACTCACCCTGTTCTAATTTTTCTAAAAGAGCAAGCGATGCTGCAGCACCCGAGCGTTTAGATGAGCCTCGTACGACTTTTATACCTACATGCTCTGTTGCAGCTGCAATTATATCGCCATCATTTGACTTTGATATCATTACATTCAAGTTTCCTCTGTCTTCGTTTGCATATAATCCGCATTGGTGTGCGTGCCAGAGAGCAAAGATTACAGGCTTCTGTTTTGGAAAATTTATATTTTTGCAACTGTAAAAAAGACTTTCAAAAGCATAAAAATGCTTTAGTAAGAAAGATAAAAAGGAAACTAATCTCCGTTTGTCTATATTTTTGAACATAGATTCATCATATAACAAACATAAAAGTTTGTGCGAGAAAATTTCGTAATTGGACACTTCAGAACAAAAAGCCACCGGATTGTTTGCGAGAAGAGAGGGGTGATACCCCTTGTGAAGAGAAGCTACTCTTTTTCCGAACACCTGATTACAGATATCGGGCCGCAACTGCATCACTAGATTAGATATTGACTTTTTTATTACCAGACTGCGAATTGTAACATATTGTAACACAATGTATAAATCCTCTCTGAAAGGATTGTTTTCAGAATTTATGTTTGGGATATAATTATCTTGTAGTACAGTAATCGGACTTTAGACGGAACCAGTCGGGGCCGGAGAAAAATAAGCCGGAACAACCCCTTCCTAGTATGTTAAAGCCCATAGAAAAGGAGAAAACGATGCCGGTAGCATCAATGATTGATTTACTTGAAGCAGGTGTACACTTCGGACACCAGACTCAAAGATGGAACCCCAAAATGAAACCGTATATTTACGGTGCAAGAAACGGAATCTATGTTTTAGACTTAAGAAAAACTTCTGACAAACTTGATGAAGCTTACAACATAGTAAAAGAATTTGCTGCAAGAGGGAAAAATGTTCTTTTTGTAGGTACAAAAAAACAGGCCGCAGAAGTAGTTGCCGAAGAAGCACAAAGATGCGGTATGTATTATATCAACAGAAGATGGTTAGGCGGTCTTTTGACTAACTTTGAAACTATCAGAGGCAGAGTTAACAAATTGAGAGAGCTCGAAGATTTTGTTAATTCCGGTCACATTGACAAACTTCCTAAAAAAGAAGTTGTTCAAATGACTAAAAAGCTTGAAAAATTATCAAAAACATTGGGCGGTATCAAAGAAATGCGCGGTATGCCGGACATTATTTTTGTTGTTGACCAGAAAAAAGAAGACATTGCAATTGCAGAAGCAAACAAACTGCATATCCCCGTAATTTGTCTTGCTGATACAAATGCAAATCCTGACGGCATAGACTACATTATCCCGGGTAACGATGATGCCATCCGTGCAATCAGATTAATTGCTTCCAAGCTTGCTGATGCGGTTCTTGAAGGCAAACAGTTAAGAGAAAACAAAGCAGTAGGTGCTAAAGCTGAAACAATCAAGGCAGAAGATGCCGGTGTAAATGTTGAAGAAGCTAAAGAAGAAGCTCCTGCTGAAGCATAAATGAGTTAAAAGCAGGTCAGGTTATCCTGCCTGCTTTTTTAACCAGTTCTGGTCTGCTGGATTTATTTCAGCATCACGCCTGGGAGGACTGTATTTCAAGAATACGGTTGATTCTTACGGATAGAACAGGCATAAAACTTTTTTAAGATTCTGAAACAAGTTCAAAAATGATATTTAAAGTTTATTAAAACACAGAGAGGATAATCAATATGACAGTAACAGCAGCTATGGTAAAAGAGCTTAGAGAAAAAACCGGTGCAGGTATTCTCGATGCAAAAAAAGCATTGACTGAAAATGATGGTGATATTGAAAAAGCAATGGAATACCTCAGACAAAAAGGTATTGCTTCTGCTGAAAAGAAAATGGGCAGAATTGCAGCAGAAGGTCTTGTTGATTCTTATATCGAAGGCAATGTCGGTGCGTTAATAGAAGTTAACTGCGAAACTGACTTTGTAGCTAAAAACGAAGAATTCAAAACTTTAGTTAAAAATCTTGCAAAACAGGTTGTTGCAACAAAACCTGCTGATGTAGACGCTTTATTGGCTTCTACATGCAAAGAATGCGGAAAGAAAATTGAAGACATTATTAAAGAAAAAGTTGCTACAATCGGTGAAAAAATTACAGTAAGAAGATTTGTTATCGTTGAAGGCAATCCTGCATCTTACATACATAACGGAAAAATCGGAGTATTGTTAAATACAGACAAAGCTGATGAAGTTATGGAAAAAGATATCTGTTTGCACATTGCTTCCAACGCTCCTGAATTCGTTTCAAGAGAACAGATTCCTCAATCAGTTATTGATGAAGAAACAAGAATTGAAATGGGTAAAGAAGATCTTGCTAAAAAACCTGAAAACATCAGAGCAAAAATTGTTGAAGGCAGAATTAACAAACTTATGGCATCAAGATGCCTCCTCGAACAGCCGTTTGTTAAAAATCCCGACCAGACAGTTGCTCAATTGATTGAAGGCAAATTGCAGATTAAATCTTTTGTACGTTACGTGTTAGGCGAAGGTCTTGAAAAAAGACAGGACAACTTTGCTGAAGAAGTAGCAAGCCAGATGGCCGGCAAATAATAAGCACAGCCGAATAAGTCAATGCTGCTTGTCGAAAGTTACAAAAGTGCGCTCTGATTATCAGAGCGCACTTTTTATTTTAAAACCGTCCGAGCGTGAAGAAAATCCAAGACGCGGATTTGCCTTTTTTTCTTAGCGAGCTAAGGCGAGCTAAAGAAAAGGGCGTCACGGCTGAACCACAAATAATTAAAAAAAAAATTAAGGTCTGTAAATAGTGACCGGACGGGTAAAACCCGGGGAGCGAGGACATTGAGCCGGCTTGTACAAAGCACAAAAGACGGAACTGTCCGAGCGTGAAGAAAATCCAAGACAGCGGATTTTCGGACGGACGCCGTGTGAGGGCGGAACCCGAACCCAGTCCGGGGAGCGAGACACGAAATGAGCACAAGCGACAGCGCAGCGAATGACAGTGTTGAGCGTGAAGAAAATCCAAGAAGCGGATTTGCCTTCTTTTGCCGTTGAGCTGAGGCGAAA
>CALUVO010000037.1 GCA_944324245.1 Candidatus Gastranaerophilales bacterium
TGCGAATCACATATACAAATGTCTAAATTATATTTTTTAGCTTCATTTAGCATATTTTCCAGCATATCCAATTCAAAAAAATCATCGCTGTCTAAAATTGAGAGATATTCTCCTTGCGCAATTTCCAGACCTTTATTCCTTGCAGCGCCGGCACCTTTATGATCTTGCTGCAGTACGGTTATTCTGCTGTCTTTTTTAGCATACTCATTACAGATAGAAAGGCTGGAATCCGTTGAGCCATCGTCTACAAGTATTATCTCAATATCTTTTAATGTCTGATTAACAACGCTGTCCAGACATTCTCGCAGATATTTTTCGACGTTGTAAACAGGTATGATTACTGATACCTTTGGCATTATTGTTTCCCCTTTCTTCGTATTTTTATTCTTATTCCCAAAATAGTTATAATCTTATATTTTTCATCGCAGGTTGTTTTTGCTGAAATGATTTTTTGTATAAAATTTTTGTACAAAAACAAGTCAGGGAACAATATTTGGAATTTTGAAAACTCTGTCTTGTTATAAAAATAATCAGCGTTTTTTTGATTAAAATTAAAATATTTGTATACTTTTGTTTTAAATTCTTTTTTCAACAACTTTTGATTGCTTTTATTTAGCGTTGTTAGGTGCCACAGGAACAAATGCGCAAGGAAATTTAGCAAACTTTGTTCGCACAATGTGTACATATTTGTTTCTATTAATTTGTTTTTCAACTCGTAAAATGCTTCTAAAAAGCACAAAGGATCTTTGTTGTGCGAATTTATTCCGCTTAAATTATTCTCCACAAAACATCTTTTTGTTATCAGTACATTATCAATAGTTGATATTTTTTTTGCTAGAAACATGGCGCTAAAGACAAAATATGTATCATTAGTGCTTGTTATGTTTTGAAATTTTAAATTATTTTCTTTAATAAATTCATTGCGAAACAGTTTGTCCCAGCACCAGCCAATTGAAAAATTAAAAATATATTTTGGAATATCATAAACATTAAATATATTTTTATCCGGCAATAATTGTGCTTTGATTTGCCATTCTGCTTCATATGTTTTTTTGTTTATGTTATCAAATTGTCTGGAGCTCGCAATTACAATATCCAAATCGTTTGTTTTTGAGCGTTCATACATTATTTCAAACATATTGGGCTCAAAATAATCATCTGCATCTAAAAATGAGAGATATTCGCCTTTTGCAATTTCTAAACCTTTATTTCTCGCTGATCCTGCGCCTTGATTTTCTTGATTTATTATTCTTATACGGCTGTCCTGCGATGCATATTCTTCAAGAATTTGTAATGAATTATCCGTTGAACCGTCATTCACACAAATAATCTCTATATCTTTTAATGTTTGATTAACAACACTGTCCAGACATTCTCTCAGATATTTTTCTGCATTATATACAGGTATAATTACGGAAACTCTCGGTATTATTTGCTGCTCGGCCATAGTTTACATCCATTCCCCAATTTCTTTTTTACTGATTCCCCACTCATTTCCATAGCTTCTTTCTTTTACTTTGCAGTACGAGCAAAAAGGTATTGGTCTGGAAACAAACGTTAAAATTTCTTGTAGTGATTTAGCTTTATATATATCGATAGAGTCATACTCTGTGAGTGGAAGATTGTAGTTATAATACTCATTAAAGTGTTGTATACTTGGTGCTACCGTACATGTATAAATTCTTCCAGCTTTTAACGGGATACAAAAATTGGCGTGATGACAGTTTAAGAAATTATTTCGCGCATCTTGTTTACCCTCTGGATCAAGCGGTAATTTGTACGATGTTTTCATCACCTCTTTATTATTGAAGTAATCTATTTTTACGCTATTATTCGCTGCAATTTCTTCTATTTTTTTGTAATCAATTTTTATTGGATATTTTGTTATAAAAATTGTTATAGAGTTCTCTTTGCATGTGTCCCAAAAGTCCTGTCCCATTGACGGCAGCAAAATAGCATTTGTTATTATAGATATATTATTAGCAAAAGGCAGTGCTTTTCTTGTTATTTTAAGAAGTTTACATATTTCAGGGTGTAACAAGGGCTCTCCGCCTAACAGTGAAAATTTTTCTAAATAATAGCCTTTTTCTGTTAAATACGATAATCTTTCTATATCTTTCTTGAAACTTTCGATATCTAAAAATTTTTCTTTAGCAATTGGTGAAAAATGATCACATCCTCTGCAATTTAAATTACAATGATCGACTATATCTATTTCCAATTTTAATTTTGTTCTCGGTAAAGTTTTTTCTATTTTAGATTCCAAATCTTGTTTTAGTTTCAAAAAATCAGAATTAGATACAAATCTTTTTTTATGGAATTTTATTCCTAAAAACTTAATAGTTATGTGATTCGTATCATCATATATTTCAAAAATATTATTGAAAAAACTTTTTTTATTCTTCATTTCTTATATTAGCCAATCTTTCTCTCAACAACTTAGTCCATCTCTTCACTCTAAACTTCTTCCCGAACAGAACATAAGTCTTTTCTGTATCTGTAGTTCGGATGTCAAACTTGTCAAAGAACTTTTTGTGTCTGTATTTAAATAACAAATGCTTTAGCTTCCTGTAATTAGACATCCTAGCCAATTCCAATACCCCGAACTGACCTTTTACATATTCCAAAAACTCTTCTATGTCTTTTTGGTATCTCTGCTTCAGTGGCTCGCTTGCTGCATAACGCCAGTAGTGTATTGCTCCGCCCAATATGTGGTTTGTAGTAGCGGTTTTGAGTTTCTGTGAGATATTCTTATACTCATCTGTTGTACAAAGATATTTGTATGCGGTCAGGTCATTTTGTATACAATTATCTTTGTTTGTTGCTGCATCTTCTCTGTACTGTGTATAAAAAT
>CALUVO010000038.1 GCA_944324245.1 Candidatus Gastranaerophilales bacterium
ATCTGCAATTCTTCTGAATTTACGTGTTTTTGTCTTTACTTTTAACATTTAGCATAAAGTCTCCACTAATTTTGATACGCGTATTTTATATTATACAATAAAAATTATATTTGTAGTACCATCATAGGTATTAATAAATGAGATACTAAACTACATAAAACATGTAAAAAATAAATTTGCCAGCATTAACAGCTGAGAGGAAAAAGATTTATGTTAATTATAATGAATGCAAATGCGACGGATGAACAAATACAAAATGTCGTCAGTTTTATAAAGAGAAAAAATTTTGATGCCCATGTTTCCAAAGGCGAAGTCCAGACTGTCATTGGTGCTGTAGGCGGAAAAATTATCGACCCGAGAGACATTGAACTCTTAGACGGAGTAAAAGAGGTAATAAGAATTACCTCAAGCTACAAACTCGCCGGTAGACAGTTTAAGCCGGAAGATACAATTATAGAAGTCAATGGCGTAAAATTCGGCGGGGATAACATAGGTCTTATTGCAGGCCCCTGTACTGTTGAATCCTATGAGCAAATGGATGAGACAGCAAAACAGCTGAGTAAAATGTGTGTAAAAATCTTAAGAGGCGGTGCTTTTAAACCCAGAACTTCTCCCTATGCGTTTCAGGGAATGGGCGAAGAAGGTTTGAAAATAATAAGAGATGTAGCAGACCGTTATGGTATGGCTGTTACGTCAGAAGTTATGGAAATTTCACAAATACCCATGTGCCTTAAATATGTTGATATTCTTCAGGTTGGTGCCCGCAATATGCAGAATTTTAATCTTCTGAGAGAACTCGGTTACATAAACAAACCCGTTATTGTTAAACGCGGATTGTGCAACACAATAGAAGAAATGCTTATGGCTGCCGAGTACGTAATGTCAGGCGGTAACAGAGAAGTAATCCTGTGTGAAAGAGGTATCAGAACTTTTGAAAGAATTACAAGAAATACTCTGGATTTAAGTGCAATACCTGTTGTAAAGAAACTGAGCCACCTGCCAATTATCATAGATCCTTCTCACGGAACGGGATTGCGCGATAAAGTTGCTCCTATGTCAAGAGCCGCAGTTGCTGCAGGCTGCGACGGGCTTATTATAGAGGTGCATTATGACCCTGATACAGCACTTTGTGACGGTGCGCAATCACTCTATCCTTCAGAATTTGAATCACTTAAAAATGATATAGAAAAAATTGCTCCGATAATCGGTAAAAATGTAAATTAGCTAAAAAATTTTTTACAAAATATCTATAGGATCAACATCTACAGTCAGCCTGATATCCTCGGGCAGTTTAATTTGAGACAGAAAAGACAGCACAAATCTTCTGCCTTTTTCTTCGAGCTTATTTTTTATCAAAATCTGGAATCTGTAATATTCCTGCAGGCGTTCTATTACACAGGAATTCGGGCCCAAAACGGCTATAGGCTCTGTGAGCTGCCTGTTATCGACAATATCTGTTAACCGCATTGCAATCTCCTGTGCGCTGCGCTCTGCCCTGTACTGATTTTTTGACGCTAAAATTATACGTATAATCTGGCTGAACGGAGGGTAGTCAAAATCTTCTCTTGCCTGTATTTCGGTTTTATAAAATGTCTCATAATCCTGCTCTTTTGCTGTTTCTAAACCGAAAAAATCAGGGTTGTAGGTTTGAAAATAGACTTCGCCCGGGTTGTCACCTCTTCCTGCACGTCCGGCAACCTGTGTCAGCAGCTGAAAACCTCTTTCGCAGGAGCGAAAATCAGGCAGATTAAAGCCGTTGTCAGCATTTATTACACCCACCAGTGTTACATTAGGGTTGTCTAACCCTTTGGCAAGCATTTGCGTGCCTATAAGTATATCTATTTCCCCTTTTCGAAAATCGTTTAATATTTCTATATGCTGATTCTTTTTAGACAGGGAATCACTGTCCAATCTTGCTATATTGCAGTCAGGGAAAAGCTTTTGTGCAACAATTTCGACTCTTTGCACCCCTGTGCCGCAGTTTCTTATGGCATCACTGCCGCATTTCGGACATTCTGTAATCATTGGCTGTTCATGCTCACAATAGTGACATTTTAGAGTCTGTGTCTGTGAATGAAATATAAGAGGTATAGCACATTTCGGACACTGGATTACTTCTCCGCACGCCATACACTGGGTGTAAGTAGAAAATCCCCTGCGATTCATCAATATAATAGTCTGTTTTTTGTCTCTTAAGTTTTGTTCGATTGCATTTACAAGCGCACGGGAAAAAATGCCGTTGTTCGCTCTGAATCGTTCTTCTCTCATATCTATAACACGTACTTTTGCAAGCGGATAATCATTGTAGCGTTTTTTCATTTCGATAAGATTACCCGAGTTTTTTGCATAATAATATGTGTTTATATCCGGAGTGGCGCTGCCTGAAACCACAGGACAATTATTCAATTCAGCAAGTTTTTGTGCAACCTTTTTTGCATCATAACGGGGGGCAGGCATGGTCTGTTTGTAAGAGCTGTCGTGTTCTTCATCTATTATAATAAGTCCGATATTTTTCAAAGGTGCAAATACAGCAGACCTTGCTCCTGCCAGAATACGGATTTCATTGTTTTTAATCTTATTCCAAACATCAAATTTTTCGCCGTCAGAAATGCTTGAATGCCAGATAGCAGTTTTTTCTATGCCGAATCTTCTTGCCATACGCTGTGTGAGCACAGAGGCAAGAGCGATTTCCGGTGCAAGAAACAAAACATTTTTCCCCTGCTCCAGCACTTTTTTTATTGCTGCAAAATAAACTTCAGTTTTGCCGGAAGAAGTTACCCCGTGCAGAAGAATATTATTATAGCAACCAAGTCTTTTTTCTATTTCATTATAAGCGTTTTGCTGCTCCTCAAGCAGTTTCGGAAACGGTTCTAATTCTTGCTGCTTAAATATTTCCAGAGGATTTCTGAAAATCTGCTTTTCTGTTATCTGTGCACAGCCGAGATTTACAAGTTTGTTAAGCGTTGCTCTTGTTGTTTTTGCCTGTTTTTCAAAGTTAATAAGCTTTGTTTTGCCTGTTTCCTGTAGGATTTTTAAAATTTCAATCTGTCTTTTTGTTGCATTATCAAAGGTTTTAAATTCTATAAATTTTTCTGTCTGTTCTTTTTGCATGCCTGACAAAAATTTAACAGGAACTGCACATTCAAGAACATTTTGAATAGAACAAAAATAATAATCTGCTACCCATTCAAGAAATTTTAAATACTTTATATCAAAAATCGGAGTGTAATCAAGAATTTTTGAGATATTTTTTGCTTTTATGCCTTCTGGCAGATAGTTAGAAAACCCTACAATATAAGCATTTATAAGTCCCATCCGTCCGAATGGCACACTAACCGGCTGTCCGACTTTTATAACCGGCTTCATATCTTCCGGAATAAGATAACTGAAAGTTTTGACCCCTATTCCTTTTATGGATGTAAGAACAAGGGCATATTTGTTCAACATGCCCTCTTGTTGTTCTTCAATTTTATTTTCTTTTTTATTCAGCGTCATCTGTTGTCATGAATTCTTTCATTGCTTCATCAATGGCGTCTTTTAATAGTTCCAGATTTTCAGGAGACACTGTAACGCCTTTTTTAGTCGGAAGCCAGTTCAAACCGTCATCAGTTGTGTAATAGATTCTTAAATCAAGATAACTTTTACCTTTATATTCGTTAATAGAAATCTGCAGTTGTTCCGTTGCGCTTCTTGGTATGGTTGCGATAATTTTTGCTTCTGATGCCATAATTAATTTCTCCTCTTTTTCATCCAAGATTTATTTTATCATGCAATTGGTGCTTTGTAACTTTTATAAAAAATGATAAAATATTTTCGGGACATAGAATCCGGGCTGGAAGTATTCGAACAAGTCTAAATATATAAAATACGGGTTGTTTATGGCAAAGATAAGAAATTTAGCTCTTCGTGATATTCCTAAACTCAAAAAAATGATTTCTATGATATCAAATCTGAGCAGTGCCGATGTCGGATTTGGCTACAAGTCTTATGTCCCCTTCCCTTTAAACTGGATAAACAGACTTTTGCCCTTGCAGTTTAAATTTGCTTCTGATTCTTATGTTGCTTTTGATGAGAATAAAATTTGCGGACTTGTTACTTTAAAAAAACAGGAAAAAAACCCCCAGAGCTGGAGGATTTCAAAACTTTTTCTTGATGAAAACGGATATGATACAGGCAGACAGCTTGTCAGCTTTGTAATTGCAAGATACGGTGCAATGGGTGCCAATACCTTTACCGTAAAAGTAGACGAAAACCATGAAGAATTATTAGAACTCTTTTCAAAAGGATGCGGATTCAGAGTCTGTGCATCTGAACAATTATGGCAGATGGAGGAAATAAAGCTTGCACCTTCTACTTTGGACAAAAAATTTTTCAGACCCTTTAAAAACTCTGATACCCAGGCGGCTGCAGGAATTTATAATGATTTAATCTTTCCTCATTTCAGATATTCTCTGGCAAAAAAGCCTGCGGAATTTGAAAATGTATTGTGCAGCGGGTTGTACAAAACTTCGTTTTTCCGCTATGTTCTGGAGGATTCTTCAGAGCATTCCGTTAAGGGGTATTTTTCCATACAAACAAGAGATAATGAAAATTTTATACTTAATGTGGATTTGGTCAGTGCGTTTGATGAATATCTCGGTGATGTGATAAATTTTGCAATCAGCCGTATACTTATGCGTAAAAAGAATTTTAAACTTTATTTCAGAAACAAAAAATATCAAACGAACGGTGCAAAAATAGAAAAATATCTTGAGGAAAACGGTTTTAAAAATGTAAAAAACCAGATTGTGCTGGTCAAAGACTATTATAAAAGAATACAGGATGATGAAAGATATGCAAAACCCGCAATTGCCTTCTCCGAAATTTCCAGAAAACCTGCTTTTAAAATTTAGTTGTACTTTTAATAAATTAAAAACATATGATTAGTTTAAATGTGCGTAATAGGTGCCCCTAAGTTTTTTAATTCTCACAAACCAGGTTATGTAAACAATATAAATCCGACCTTTGTGAAATGAATTACAGAAAGTTACACAAACAACAACAAACGAGGTACTGTCCGAGGGCTGGGAAATTATAACAAATACAAAGATATTTGCATCTTTAGCAATTTTGACAGCCCGAGTTGCCGAGACAGGTTTGTGTTACTTTCTGTATGAATGAAACAGCAGGTCGGGAGTTTCTTGGGCTCCACCCGTTCTTTGCTCCAAAGAATGGGTGGAACATATAACA
>CALUVO010000039.1 GCA_944324245.1 Candidatus Gastranaerophilales bacterium
AAAGTCCGGCACGTTTTGCAACCTGAATATTTGCACCCAGCTCGGCAGCAAGCATTCCCGCAATGTGACCGACTTCCAGCGAGTGTTTCAAAACATTTTGTCCGTAGCTTGTTCTGTAATACAAACGTCCTAATGTTTTGATTAACTCTTTATGAAGGTTCAATACACCCATATCAACGGCTGCGTTTTCACCTTCTTTTTTAATTTTTTCTTCAATTTCTTCCTGTGCTTTTTCCACCATTTCTTCAATTCTTACAGGGTGGATACGTCCGTCAGAGATGAGTTTTTCAAGCGCAACTTTGGCAATTTCTCTTCTGACAGGGTCGAAGCTGGAAAGAACAACTGCTTCCGGTGTATCATCAATAATCAAATCTACGCCTGTAAGTGTTTCGAGCGTTCTTATGTTACGTCCTTCACGTCCGATAATACGGCCTTTCATTTCATCAGACGGCAGGTTTACAACAGAAACAGTAGACTCCACAACCTGATCGATTGCACATCTTTGCATAGTTGTGGACAGAATATCCTGCGCCATTTCTTTAGCTGATTCTCTGATTTTAGCTTCGTTTTCTTTAATCAGCTGCATTTGCTCCTGCTGCAAGTCCTGTTTAAGCTGCTCCATAAGCATGTGTCTGGCTTCATCACGAGACATTCCTGCAATTTTTTCTGTTTCTTCTATTTGTTTTGCAATCAAATCAGCAAGATAGTCTTCTTTTTCAAGAAGTTCATCCATTTTCTTCTGCGCTGCATACTCTTTGTCAGAAGCTTCCTGAAGCTTGTCTTCGAGCATATCTTCTTTTTTTGCGATTTTGTCTTCTGCTCTTTGAAGATCCTGTCTTCTTTCTCTGACTTCTTCGTCAAATTTTTCACGCTCAGCATGCAATGCTTCTTTTGCCTGAATCATTGCTTCTTTTTTCAAAAGATTTTCCTTTTCGGATGTTTCTTTTGAAAGATTGTCATAAAGATTTTGCACTGTTTTCTTTTTCTGCCAGATTACAAAAGCGGCACCCGCAAAGGCAATCAGGGCAATTGTTAATAGTGCAATTAATAAATACATTGTGTCGATTGTCCTATACCTCTTATTCTATATATACACATGCCCCAATACACCTGATAGGGTGCATCGGGCTAATTTTATTTTGTTGTAGATTTGATTTAATCCATATAAAAATAATTAATTATATATACTAAACTAAGATAATAGTATCATATATCTGCTTAATTTAAAAGAAAAAATTAGAAAAACGGATGCCGCTAAACTATTTTTTTACATTAGAGTTACATTAGGAAAAAGTTTGCCCATTCTTTCCGTATAGAATTCCTGATATCTGTCTTCCAGAATAGCTTTTCTTGCTTCTTTTACAAGATTTATTAAAAATTGAATATTGTGTATACTCAAAAGTATTGCAGCAGTAGCTTCACCTGCTCTGTAGAGATGTCTTATGTATGCTTTTGTATGATTTTTGCAGGCATAACAATTACATTCCGAATCAAGAGGCGATGCATCTTTTTCAAATTCTTTGTTTTTGATAATTTTTCTGCCTTCTGTGGTAAAAAAGGAGCCGTGTCTTGCATTTCTTGTCGGCAATACACAATCAAACATATCCACACCTCTAAGAATCCCATCGAGCAAATCCTCAGGTGTACCGACGCCCATGAGATATCTGGGCTTTAATCTGGGTAAAAGCGGGGCTGTAAGTTCTACAAAATGATTTTTTACATCCGCAGGCTCTCCTACACTGACACCGCCTATTGCGTAACCTACCGCATCAAATGAAGAAATTACCCTTGCGCTTTCCTGTCTCAGGTCATCATAAAATGCCCCCTGAACTATCGGAAAAAGCGCTTGATCATCACGTGTATGTGCTTTAAAACATCTCTCAAGCCATCTGTGTGTACGCTCCATTGCTATTTTAGCTTCTTCATAGGTGCAAGGATACGGAGCGCATTCATCAAACGCCATTGCTATATCAGCGCCCAAATCCTGCTGAATTTCCATAGAAATTTCAGGGTTTATGAAATATTCGGTACCGGTTTTTGCGTCTTTAAATTTTACTCCGTCTTCAGTTATATTCCTTAAATCCGCAAGACTGAACACCTGAAACCCGCCTGAATCCGTTAAAATCGGTTTATCCCAGTTCATCCATTTGTGCAGGCCGCCGAACTCTTTTATGAGTTTATTTCCGGGTCTTAAAAAAAGATGATATGAATTTCCGAGTATAATCTGAGCCCCCGTGTCTTTAAGATGGTCATTTGTCATCATTTTTACGGCAGAATTTGTACCGACCGGCATAAATATCGGGGTCTCTATATCGCCGTGCGGGGTATGCAAAAGACCGGCTCTTGCTCCGGTCTTTTTATCTTCTTTTAATAATTCGTATGAAAAATAATCAGATTTCATTGTTATTATTCTTCCGGCATGCTTTCCCAGACATATTCCATCATGGTTTTCCAGTTTTCACAGAGTTCTTCCGGTTTGAAGTAGATATTTATTTCTCTTTCTGCGCTTTCCGGACAATCCGAGCCATGGATTGTATTACATTCTTTAGTCTGCGCAAAATCCGCTCTGATTGTACCGACCTGAGCATCGTTCGGTACGGTGGAACCCATCATATGGCGCATTCCTTCAATCACATTCTTACCTTCAACAACCATTGCAACAATAGGGCCGGAGGTAATGTAATTTATCAATGATTGATAAAAAGGTTTGCCCTTATGTTCTGCATAGTGCTGTTCTGCAATTTCCAGTGTAGGCTGGAGCATTTTCAACCCGACAATTTTATAGCCTTTGTGCTCGATTCTTCTGATAATATTACCTATCAAGCCTCTTTTAACGCCGTCAGGTTTAATTGCTACGAATGTTCTGTCCATGTGTAAAATCCTCCCGACTTTTATTGAAGCATAAAAAGCTTATTTTAACAAGCATTTGACAAATTTCAAAAAATATTTGTCTTTAAACATTTTTATGAAAAAATGTAAAGAACAGGTTTTTTATCTAGCATATTTTTTTATGTTTGAACTTAATGTTATTGAATGAAATTTAGAAAGCTTTAATTAGTATGGGAATGGGCAATTTTGCATACAATCAATTAAAAAAAATTTGTGAATCCTTAGGAAAGCACAATGATGCACTCTATGCAGTGCTTGCTATTGCCGTGTTTAAAGGTGTAATGCGTCCCACATTCACAATGATGGACAAAGAATCCGATAAAGAAACAAAAAAATATGCAGCTTTTAGAGAAGGAGTTACAGAAGCTATAGCATTTGCTTCTTATATACTGACACACAAACTTGTTTTGCCTCTGTGTGTTCCGATTGCAAAAAGAACCGGCGCCAGCCCGAAAAAAATTAAAAACGGATTATCCTTGCTTAGTGTTTGTTTAACAGCAGGTATTATCATCCCTGCAGTATGCAATTTGACATTGAAGCCGATTATGGACGGTGTAAAAAAATTAAACGACAAAAGAAAAACCCAAAAGCCTAACTCCGGCAGCAATGTTCTTGATATAAAAGAAAATGCCGTGCAGGAGAAAATAAATGTTCCCACTGTATATTCTTCCCAGTTGTCTGTAAACAGCAGGAGTCTTTTAGATGCAGTACGAAGAAACAGTATGCAAAACACAGCAATGAGGGTGGGAGGATAGTATGCTTACACCATTTGTTAACGCAATTACAAGTAATACTTTCCAGACACTTGCTCAGAATACTGATGCGTGCGTAAAACTGGAAACAAGTCTGAAAGCTGTAGGTCGTCCTGCTTTTACTCTTATTGATAAAAATACTGATAAACAAACCAGAAAGTATGCAGCAACAAAAGAATTTTTGTATCAAATTTTGTGTCTCGGTATTTATATGGCAATTATTCCTCCGATTTTTAAAAACGGCGGCTTTAAATTGTTCCAGAAACTTTTTGCAAAAGAGCAAATGCCTGCTTTCAGAAACGCAAAACAGATGATGGCATATCACCATCTTGCATATATGAAACCAAGTGAAAGAGCAATTGAAAACAATATAAAAAATGCAAAATATATAAACCTATTGGAACGCGGAGACAAAGACGGAAATCTATTAACTGACCCTAAAACAGGCAAGAAATTGACAGAGTATCTGTTTGGTCTTAAAGACGGCAACGGTAAAGAGATAGTTGCCCCTCTTGAAAAAAGAACAATGGAAAAAGAAGGCAAGATGTTTGACCTTGCCAAAGGCTCTATAGAATTTTCTTCCATTGTCGGTTCTGTTGTAGGCCTAACCATTCTTGCACCTGAGATAAGCCATCTTATCCTGCACCCGATTATGAAAGCGCTGCATCTGGAAGGTAATCATGAAAAGACTGGAGATAATAACCAAAAGATTGATAAACAAGCATAGCGTATATCAAGCATGTTTAGGATTTGCTAATTTGGAGTATTATATATATAGGAGCCAAAATAGGATAAATCCATGCCGGAAGAAAAATTTGAAAAAGATAACAATGATTACGGATTCAGTTTTAAATTAGACGATTTTCAAGAAGAAGCCCTATATTATATAAACAACGGCAAAAGCGTTGTAGTATGCGCCCCGACAGGTGCAGGCAAAACCTGTATTGCGCAGATGGCAATACACAAGGCTCTTAAAGAAGGTACAAGAATCTTTTATACAACACCTCTAAAGGCTCTTTCTAACCAGAAATACAGTGATTTTTCACAAAAATACGGAGAAGACAGGGTAGGGCTGCTTACAGGTGATACTTCAATAAATCGCAGTGCACAGATTGTCGTAATGACAACGGAAGTTTTCAGAAACATGCTCTACGGCACAAACTTCGGCTCTGTGTCAGATAACCTGAAAGAAGTCAGATACGTTGTTCTGGATGAAGTTCACTATATGAATGATGAACAAAGAGGTACCGTGTGGGAAGAAAGTATTATCTACTGCCCTACAAATGTACAGATTATTGCACTTTCCGCAACTGTTGCAAATTCACAGCAGCTCACAGACTGGATAAACACCGTACATTCGAGAACAGAGCTTGTTTATACGGATTTCAGACCGGTACCTTTACGATACTATTACTATGATTCCTCAAAACCAAACGATATACTTCCTCTTTTTACACCGGAAGGACGCTTGAATAAAAAGATAAAGCCCGAGTCTAAGGCTAAATACTTCGGACGCAAAGGTAAAATGCCTCAAAGACAGGTGGCAAAGGATGTAGTCTCCGTATTGCATAAGAAAAATATGCTGCCTGCGATATATTTTACTTTTTCCCGCAAAAAATGTGATGAGCAGATGGAAAAATGCGCAGGGTTGTGCCTTACAACACCTGAGGAGCAAAAAGAAATCAAAAACATAGTGGACGAATATCTTGCACAAAACCCGTACCTGTACAATAACAAACACCTTGAATATGTTCTGTGCGGGGTTGCCTCGCACCATGCCGGACTTTTACCGGGGTGGAAAGTGCTTGTGGAAAAGCTTTTTCAAAAAGGGCTTATAAAAGTTGTTTTTGCAACAGAAACACTTGCTGCAGGTATAAACATGCCTGCACGCTCCACAGTTATTTCCGCAGTTTCAAAACGTACGGATTCAGGTCACAGAATGCTTACGCCGAGTGAATTTTTGCAGATGTCAGGACGTGCGGGCAGAAGAGGCATGGACGAAATCGGCTATGTAACCATTGTAGGCACAGCTTTTCAGTCACCCGAAGAAGTGGCAGAGCTTGTAAAAAGCGATGCAAACCCGTTAGAAAGCCGTTTTACTCCGACTTATTCCATGGTTTTGAATCTGCTTCAAAGATTTACACTTGATGAGGCCAAAGAGCTTATACTAAAAAGTTTCGGCTATTATACTTCCACAACAAGACTCACTCCTTTGATAAAGCAGCAGGAAGAATTGAACCGCGTAATAGAAGGCATAAAAGAGTTCAAATGTCCTTTCGGTCATTCAACAAAAGACATGTTTGAATATATTAAACTGAAAAATCTTTATGTGGAACAGAGAAAAACCTCAAAAATTCTAAGAAAACAAATGAATAAAAAGAATGCCGAAAATGTTGAGTACGTAAAAGATTTTGAATTTAAAACAAAACAGCTTTTACACAAGGTTCAGGCTTTTGGCTGCGACAACTGCAAATTGTACAGAAAACACGCAAAAGAAAACGAACTTTTAGACAGATTCCAAAAACGTGCTATGAAGCTTGAAAAGAATATTGAATACCAGAAAGATGTTTACTGGAGAATGTTCTTAAACCATGCCGGCGTGCTTGACAAAATGGGGTATATTGAAAATAATTATCCTAATGAAAAAGGTATGACAACAGCCGCTATCAGAGCGGAAAACGAGTTGTTCCTCTCGGAAATTATTTTCAGCGGAATACTTGATACACTAAAAGTTGACGAGCTTGCTTCCGTGATTTGTGCAATTACAACAGAAGACTTAAGAGCGGATGTTTATCCTGAAATTCCTATAAGCAAGGGTACAAGAAAAGCCCTGAATAAAATAAAAGATATCAGACGCAGATTGACAATAGTGCAGAGGGATTTTGAAATAGAAACTCCTATGTATATAAATTCTTACTATTCGCCTTTGATAGAATACTGGGTAAACGGAGGAGAATGGGAAGAACTTGTAGAGCAAATTCCTTCCGGCGAAGGGGATGTCGTAAGGTGCTTTAAACGCACAATAGATGTCTTGCGCCAGCTCACTATTGTACCCAATGTATCCGATGAACTGATACAAAACGCAAGAGCGGCGATAGATGCAATAAACCGTTCTCCCATAGATATTGATTAATAAAGGTTTGGTTTTATGCCGATAGAGAAAGTAAAAGAATTTTTTAGAACCAGAGGACTTGAAAACAAGGTAATGGAATTTGATGTTTCAAGCGCCACTGTTGAACTTGCCGCAAAGGCTCTGGGATGTGAAGAAGCAAGAATTGCAAAAACGCTATCTTTTCTTGTGGAAGAAAAACCGGTACTTATTGTAACCGCAGGGGATGTGAAAATTGATAATGCAAAATACAAATCAACTTTTCATACAAAAGCGAAAATGCTGAAATTTGAAGAAGTAGAGGCTCTCATCGGACATGCAGTCGGCGGAGTTTGTCCGTTTGCTGTTAATGAAGGAGTTAAGGTGTATCTTGATGAATCATTAAAAAGGTTTAAGACAGTGTTTCCTGCCTGCGGAAGTGCAAACAGTGCCATAGAATTGAGTATACCCGACCTTGAAAAATATTCCGCTTCAGGTGGATGGGTGGATGTTTGTAAATTAGTTCATCCGAATGATTGAAAATATTATTATGGTAATAATGGCATTCAATGCAGGTAATAAAGGTTCTGTTTATAACTATCCTATTAATTTCGCATTAATAAAATAAGTCTAAAACAGCCTCATTTGTATTTAAAGTCATCGTAATATGTACGGTTCGTTAATTTTTATACCTCCATGCAAAGGACTCCATGCGAAAAATGCCTGTGGCATTTTCGCATGGAGGTATGCTAAGTGAGATACGAAGTATCTCCGTGCAGTATAAAAAATACCACACGCCGTACGCATCAGAATATCTTCGGGTACAAGCGTGGCCGCCTCAGACATTCTCTACAAAATTTCTGTATTGCAAAGCTTGAGCAATATGCACACTTTCAATATTTTCGGAATTTTCAATATCAGCGATTGTTCTTGCAAGTTTCAGTATTCTATCATAGGAACGTCCTGACAGATTGAAACGGGATATGGCGGTACGCAAAAGTTCTTCGCTTTTTTCATCAAGCTTGCAGAATATTTTTATAAGATCCGCTGTTAATTGCGAATTTGTCAAAATTTTGTAATCTTTGTATCTTTGTGCCTGTATTTTTCTTGCTTTAATTACACGTTTTCTAATATCTGCTGAAGATTCGGATTTAATGTTTGTATTCAATAATTCTTCTGTGCTGAGTCTTGGTACTTCTATTTGTATATCTATCCTGTCAAGAAGCGGACCCGAGAGTCTTGAGCGGTATCTTTGAATTTGAAACTCAGAGCAGGTGCACTGTTTTTTTGAATCACCGAGATACCCGCAAGGACATGGATTCATTGCACCTAAAAGCATAAAATCAGCAGGATATTTTACACTTGTCTGTGCTCTTGAAATTACAACTTCTCCATCTTCTAACGGCTGTCTTAAAACTTCCAGTACATTTCTTGGAAATTCCACAATTTCGTCCAAAAACAATACCCCTCTATGAGCAAGTGTAATTTCACCGGGTTTTGGATTAGACCCGCCGCCTATTATACCTGCCGGTGATGCCGTATGATGAACGGAACGAAACGGACGTTTATTAATCAGCGGACTGTCATTATGCAAAAGCCCTGAAACACTGTAGATTTTTGTAAGTTCAATGGCTTCTTCCAGCTCAAGAGGCGGAAGAATAGAAGCAAAGCTTTTGGACAAAAGAGTTTTACCAGACCCCGGAGGTCCTGCCATCAGGATATTATGTCCTCCGGCTGCAGCTATTTCCAATGCTTTTTTAGCTTTCAGCTGACCTTTTATGTCTTTAAAATCATATTCAAAATTTGTCGTTGTGTAATCGTTTAAGTAATCATCAATATCAATTTCACAGGTATCGAGCTCTTTGTAATTTTCTTTTGTAACTCCAAAATGGCATACAACATCATTCAGATTGTCCGCACACAAAACTTTTATATCAGGTACAAGAGCTGCTTCTTTTGCGTTTTCTCTCGGCACAACAACCTGTTTTATATTAAGTTCTTTTAAACCTGACACTATAGGCAGTATACCGTTTACCGGCCTTAAAGAACCGTCTAAAGACAATTCGCCTAAAAATGCGGTATTTTCAAGCAATTTGTCATCGATTATACCGTCTCTTGCCAGTATTCCGACTGCAATCGGCAGATCATAGTTTGTTCCTTCTTTTCTGATATCTGCCGGTGCAAGATTTATTACAACTTTCTGATTGGGAAAAGACAGATTAGAATTTTTTATTGCAGAGCGGACACGTTCTTTAGCTTCTGAAATCGCAGTATCCGGAAGCCCTACAATAATAACCGAAGGTATTGATTGTACAAAATCCACCTCTACAAGGATTTTGTAAGATTCTATTCCTATAACTGTTGCGCTTATTACCTGAGAAACCATAACAAAGTTATGTTAGCATAAAAAGTTGTCTTTACATATATGTAAAATTACGATTACTTTGTAGCAGCTATCTGCTCATAAGGTTTATACCGTTAAATATCGCTTTAACGTTAGCTTTCAGTGTACTTTCATCTTTACCTCTGGCGAGTACAACATTTCCTTCCAAATCTTCAAAATGGATAACTGTCATGGCAGAAGCGCCGGAGCCGGAAATTTCGCCGTCAAGAGCATACTGTTCATAATCAACAAGTTTTTGAGGAAATCCTGCCTGTTTTAAGGCAGAAAGGCAAGCGTCTACAGGCCCGTTGCCCTGTGCATTCATATCAAAAAACTCTGTTTTATGGAAAAATTTGAGGTTAAATACATTTTCAGAAAGTTTTTCAAAAGAAACAAGCCTGAAATTACCTTTAACATTAAATATTTCATTAAAGTAAATATCAATGATGCTTCTTGTCGGCAGTTCTCCTGCTTTTTCTGCAGCCTCTTTTACAATAGGCGTAATTCTTATTGCCTCCTGTATAGTTATTGGATAGCCGGCATCAGAAATAATTTCAAATACGGCGGTTTTGCCAGACTGGCTTGTAAATCCTATTTTTTCGTCATCTTTTCTGCCGATAAGTGTCGGATGAATCGGCCTATATGCGCCTTTTTCCATATCTTTTGTTTTAACTGCGCCGTCTTGATGAATACCGCTTCTGTGTGCAAGTGCTTCCGGTCCTATAAGAGGAGCTTTTTCTGCAACAGGAACCTTTGACATATCGGAAATTGTAAGAGCCAGTTCATATATTTCACCGAGATTTAACGGTACCTCCACCCCGCTATTATGCAGCGCCACAGCAACTTCGTACATATTTGTATTGCCGGCTCTTTCACCGAGACCGTTAAGAGAGCACTCAAGCTGCGTTGCACCTGCAAAATAGCTTTCTACAGTAGCTGCCGTAGCCATACCAAGATCATTGTGGCAATGCACGGCTATCATAATATCTTTAGGCAGTGCATTATATACCTGTTCCACCATATCCACAAATGTTTTTACTCTTGTTCTTTCAACAGTATTTGGCAGATTGATAATTGTTGCGCCTGCTTGTACTATCTCTTTAAGAGTATCAATTACAAAAGGAAGGTTTTCCATGCAGTCACCAAAGTGCTCTACGGAAAACTGAACTTCACCGTTTTTGTTTACTTTCATAATTTCGGTCTTTGCAAATGAAACGGCTTCTATTGCGGTTTTTCTAACCTCCTCAGAGCTTTTATTAAGAACATATTTCATATTAAAAGGACTCATTGCAATAAAAGTGTGCAGTCTTGGCTTTTTACAGAAGCTTATTGCTTCAATACCTTTTTTTATATCGTGCTCGACAGCACGTGCAAGTCCGCTTATAACAAGATTTTGCGGTGCAATTTCCGTAAGATGTTTTACTGCTTCAAAATCCATTTCAGATGCAGCAGGAAATCCAGCCTCTACTGCCTGCACGCCAAAATCAACAAGTTTATTGAATATAAATTCTTTTTCTTTGATGTTCCACGGCTTTTTGAGTGACTGGTTCCCATCACGAAGTGTAATATCATAAAAAAACGGTTGTCTTGTCATTTTTTAAATTCCATTTGCTAATAAAATATGAAATATTATAGCTTTTTTGTGTAAATTTCACAACAAAGTGGAATTATGATGATATAATAAATGTAAAATAATCGGGAGTAAGATTTGGATAGTTACAGCTTTTTAAAACCTTCAAACAAATTAGAAATAATACTGGATGGCAAAAGCTATTTTTGCACAATTTACTATGTGGAAAATGAAAAATTGACTGTATTTTTTGACCATCAAACAGAACTGCCTGAGAAAGAAATCGAAATTAATATATATGCTGATGACGGAATATACAATGCAACAAGCAGAATTTTATCGAGCAATTATTTAAATGAAACAACTTTTTATATGCTTTCTTTTCCGTCTAACATAAAACATTCGCAAAGACGTGAGTTTTTAAGAGCAAATATTGAGACTGATTTTTCCCTTACGCTAAGTCTTGACGGTACTCAGGTAGACAAAATTATTTCCACCACAAAAAATATCTGTGCAAAAGGTATAGCTTTTATTGCTGACAAGCAAATGAGCGCATATACAAACATGGAAGTCGAACTCTATCTCGAAGGCAAAGTAATAAGAACTCACGCAGAGCTTGTTTACTCCAATCCAATAAGAATTGATAATACCTTTAAATTCTTAACTGCAGTAACTTTTACAGACATTTCCAAAGAAGAAATGAATTTTATCACCCTTCAATGTATGAAATTTAAAGGATGATTTATTTGATGTAAACATTTTGCTAAATAATTTTTTAAGGGGTTTTCAAATTTCTAAAAATGTATCATAATATACTTGGTCTTATTTAATTTTATGTGTTTATTATTTTAACTGCGAGAAAAGAGGTCTTATTGTGAATAGATTAAGTAACAACAGTATGTTCAAAAAAACTGTAACAAATCCTGATAACTTGAAAAAAGAAAGTTCTTTTTCTTTTAGAAAAAGTGTAGCCGAAAGGTTATCATCAACATTTCAAAACAAACAAATACCGGAAAGAGTTCCCGGGCATGACATGCTGACATTTGAATAAAATTTTACTGCGCTAAAAAATTAAAATTTAATATCAAAAAAGGCTTAGAATACCTAAGCCTTTTAATAATTTAGTTGTTATCACACTTATAGCACTAGAGCTTGCTACAATCAGGTTTATTTAATTTCTAAAATAAACCCGCCGTTATCTGCATTTTGGATTGCATTTTCATTCATTTTTGCTCTGAGATTTTTAATGTATTTGTATACATAGTCTCTGGGCAAATCAAGAACCTGTGCAAGTTCTTTTGCATATACAATACTGTTTTTATGATTTATAAAATGTTCAAAAACAGCCTGTTCACGCGGCGTCAAATTCTTTTTAAACGTTACCTGCACCTCTTCTTTTACAATGCTTGCTTTAGGCAATACAGGCTTAACTTCTTTAACTTTTACTTCTTTTTTGGCTTTTGTTACAGAATGTTTTATTTCAGCATTAATTTCTGATTTTTTTGCCTCTTGTTTTTCTTTTTGTGCTTGCTGTACTTTTTTCAGTTCTCTTTTTACTTTTTCCAGAGATATTTCTTTTTCTCTTTCAAAAGACTGTTGCGCAAGTGAGCTGATTTTTTCCGCTTTAAAATTATTTTTTGTAGTTGCTTCGTTAGAAACATATTTGACTTCTGATGAATGATGTTTGTAAACTACATCTACCATGTCATTTGTTTCTTTTTCATTATTTATTACTTTGCCAAGTCTTTTTGCATATTCTTCTAAAGTAATTTTTTCCAAAGAGCTTCTCCATTGTCTGATTTCTTCTTTGGTCAAATAATCCGGCATATTAATAAATCTCCTTAAATAAATATTGACTGTTTGTTACCTAACCCTCGTTGTCATTGAAGTCAACAACTCTAAGACCACTCCTCTTAGACTAAAAGTCATTTTTTCTTTTTCAACTTACCAATGGGGCTTAAGTTATATATAACTTAGCATGAAACTTTAATAAAAATCTCAAAATATGTAGCAAATTTTACAAAAAATACAAAATTTTTCATACAGAAATATTAATGCACCATACACAGCAGAAAGCTCCGGCACAAACAAAACTATATCTGACTTTTAGCAGTACTTTTTAACTGTCTTATCTAGCAGATTAACAAAAGTGTCTTCGTAATGTTTGCAGTTTTCTTGAGATTTTGCCTCAAATCGCAATGTAAACACAGGTTCTGTATTGCTCTGTCTTATCATTGCAAACCCGTCTTCGAGGATAATTCTCATTCCATCCAGTGTAATAATATCTTTTATCTTTGTACCGAACAAATCCGGATTTTGTTTAACCGCTTCTGTCATTTCTTCCAGCACAGGTTTTTTATATTCATTCGGGCAGCGGAATCTTACTTCTTTAGAGGTGCAAACCCCTTCAAAAGGTTTAAGCATATCTTCTATTTTAAAGTTCGGGTTTTGCATTTTATGTTTTGCAATAATCTCTATAATTCTGCAGCCTGCATATATAGCATCGTCAAACCCGTAATATCTGTCTTTAAAGAAAGTGTGTCCTGACATTTCGCCGGCGAGTATGGCATTTACTTCTTTCATCTTGGATTTAATATAGCCGTGGCCGGTTTTTGTCATGATTGCATTACCGCCAATGGCATTTATTGTGTCATACAAAACCTGTGAACATTTAACCTCGGATACTACACAGGGGTGTTCTCCGCGTCTTGCAAGAGGTTCTATAATATCCTGCGCATAAATCAAAAGCAGTTTGTCGCCTGTCATGGCGTTTCCTTTAGAATCTATGACACCAATCCTGTCTGAATCTCCGTCAAAAGCAATACCTATGTCCGCATTTTCACTTACAACGGTATGTTTTAAAACATCAAGTGTTTTTTCATCACTGGGATTGGGATGATGATTCGGAAAAGTTCCGTCAGGTTCCGTAAACAGTTCCACAACTTCGCACCCCAAATCTCTGTAAAGCTGCGGAGCTACTACTCCTGCTGTTGCATTGCCGCAATCCGTTACAACTTTGATTCCTCTGCCGATTGATGCAAATTTATTTACAATACTGTCTGAATAGAGTTCTACAATATTATATTTTTTGATTATACCGTGTCTGTTTGCGGTTTCTCTTGCGTTGACTTCTTCCATGGAATATTTTTTGACTTCTTTAATCTGTTCTTCTGTCAGAGAACTTTTATCAAAAGTCATTTTTAACCCGTTGTATTCGCTAGGATTATGGCTTGCTGTAACGATTAATGCACCGTTTACTCTGCCTCTGCTGATTACGTTGTCCGGAATCGGAGCAAATTCCGAGTAATACCCGAGTGGTGTCGGCACCATACCGATATTCAATACATTTGCGCCTGTAGATGTTACTCCTTTTATCAGCGAATCTGTCAAAGACGGAGAGTGTGTTCTTGCATCCTGCGCAACACTAATCCACACATCTTTTACATCAATTTTTTTATCTTCATCTAAATTCTTATTCAGATTTTCAACTACAAATTTTACGTAACCTTTGCCTGCGTAATAAAATAGTTCTTCTGTTACGTCTTCTCCGTAAATGCCTCTTATATCATTTTTTCCGAATGCATTAAAATCCAAACTTTCAGCCATATTTCCCTCTATTTTTTATTTTATTATTTCATAAAAAATCATAAAGGTAAAATACGGTAATAAAAACACTGATTTTGTATAAAAAATAAAAAAAGCTGCAAAAATTTTGTTATAATCGATTTTGTATGAAGATATTTGAAAAAATTACAGCGGATAGTTTTGCGGAAAAACTTTTTATTCTGCCTGCAATTGCAGGTACTTTAGTATTTATATTAATTCCAGTAATTTTTTCTTTCTTCCTCAGTTTTTGCGAATGGGATTTGCTTTCACCATTAAAATTTGCGGGTTTGCAAAATTATAAAACACTTTTAACAAGTCCGTCGTTTTTTATGATTTTAAAAAACACCTTTGTTTTTGCGCTTTCTACGGCTTTTATTGCTCTTGTTATACCGGTTGTCCTTGCTGCTATTATAAACAGCAAAATAAGAGGCAGCGAATTTTTTAAAACAGCTTATTTTTTACCTTTTATCACACCTATGATAGTTGCGGCAATAGCCTGGGAATGGATTTTTGACCCTAACAACGGGCTTTTGAATTATATACTAAAAGCACACATAAACTGGCTTTATGACACGCATACAGCTATGATTGCTCTTGTAATAGTTTCTTCCTGGAAGCTTATCGGATACAACATGGTGATTTTTTTATCAGGATTTTCTGCAATAAACAACAATGTTTTTGAAGCTTCCAAAATTGACGGGGCAAATCCGCTGCAGACATTTTTTTATGTAACTCTTCCTCTTTTGAGCCCTACGATATTTTTTGTGCTTGTAATAACGATTATATCGTCTTTTCAGGTATTTGATTTGATTTATTTAATGACACAGGGCGGACCTTTGGACTCGACTAATGTACTTGTTTACTGGATATACAAAAATGCCTTTGAATTTTTCAATATAGGCGAAGCTTCAGCCGGTGCATATATTCTGTTTTTGATAATACTTTTGTTGACTGCTCTGCAATGGAAAATACGCAAAAAATGGGTATTCGGCGAGGAATAATTGGTCGAATTACCATATAGAATCCTTTCAAGCAAACAGCGTTAAAATTGAGAAAGTTAAACCAGTGGTCGGAGCTAATTTGTCTGAGTGGGCTTTGCCCCATGCGAAGGCAAACCACGCTTTGCCGTAGCGTCAGTATTCAAAGACAGGCTCGAGGCGGCAACTGCAGCACTAGATTAGATGATAATATGAAATTTACTCTTTTTGACAATGTAATTCCTATGAGCTCTGTTTATCATAGTCATAAAGGAGTCAAAATGCAGGAAAATCTTTTAAATAAAAAAAATAACAATAATATCAAAGCTGCAGAAAAATATGTAGGAAAATACCTGCGGGATTTGCAGAATCATTTTAATCTTAATGATATGCAGCTTATAAAAATTATGCAAAAATGCATTGATAATATAAAAAAGAAGAATAAACAAAATAAATGGTGGCAATTTTTTTAAAAAAACCTTATTATATTATTAATAAGTATATTATGGTATTATAAATCTATGAGCGAAGAACAATCAAAACGCACTATAGAAGTAGACACCGAGTTTCTGGAATCTTTGTACGGGCTTGTGGGTAAAATACCGCCCGGAGAAAAGAATATTAATGTAGATTTATTGAAAGATTTGATTCTTGATATAAAAAGAAAAATGGACAGAATCAAAACAGAAACTATTGAATCTCTTTCTTCCCCAAAAAAGAAAGACTCTATTATTGAATCAGGTGATAATCTTGATGATGAAGAAAATACAAAAACTGTTTTAATAGTAGATGATTTAGGCGTAATTACTTATCAACTGGGCGTAATGTTTAGAAACCTCGGATATGAAGTGGTAATTGCAAAAGAGATTTATGATGCAATTACAAAATATAAAAAACAAAAATTTAAAATTGTAATTATGGATTTGTTCATTCCTACAGACCGTGAGGGCTTTATTTTGCTGGATGAACTTGTAAAACTTTCTAAAATGAATGAATTAAACACAGTTATCGGTGTTATGACAGCCTCCTCCAAAAAAGAACATCGCCAGCTGTGTATGAAAAAGGGTGCTGACTTTTATATAGAAAAAGTAGAAGACTGGCAAAACCAGCTTATTGAATACTGTGAAAAGAATTAAAAACCGCCGGTATTAAATACGGCGGTATTTCATATAGTCAACTGACTCCGACTACTTGTTGAACCTGTGCAATAAACAAGTTCGTTGTTTAATAATAAGTCCGGCACAGCCAACAAGTGCATGGGGTCACTTCCGTAAAATGCTAGACTTGGCGTCACTCGC
>CALUVO010000040.1 GCA_944324245.1 Candidatus Gastranaerophilales bacterium
AAAACGGCACATCCAACGTTGTTACACAACTCGGCATTGGTGTAATGGATCCTAACACAAAACAGGCTACTTCAGAAGTAATCAACTATCACCAGACAATCGGCGAAGGTACACCGGGAAGTGAAGATGCACAAAACTTTACATCCGTATCTATTAATGAAAACGGGCTTATAGAAGTTAAATACGGCAACAATGATACTTTAAGCGTTATGCAGGATCCGCATGATCCTTCCAAAATGATTCTCAAGTATACATTAAACGATGGTACTGTAATCACCGGCTCTGATCTTACCGTAAACGACCAACTTGTTGAACCCGCAAACCTGCAGATACAAATGGCAAGTTTCGTTAACCCGCAAGGTTTAACAGCACAGGGTAACAATACATATTCTAATGCCCCTAACGCAGGTATGGTTTTATACGGCAGTGTTTCATCAGCTGCATTCGGCAATGTAAAATCCGGTGTATTGGAAGGTTCTAACGTTGACCTTGCTTCTGAATTTGCAGACATGGTTGTTTCTCAAAGAGCAATCGAAGCTAACAGCCGTGTATTTACAACAACAAACGAAATACTCCAGACACTGTCCAACCTCGGTAGATAGTCTGGTTAATTAATTTATGATAATAAAAGGGATTGAATAATAAATAATTCAATCTCTTTATTATATTTCATTTGTATAAAACACCAAAATAAGGTAAAATAGCATTATTATGACTATTTAATAAATGGGGAGATACTAATGGCAGTAAAAGAAAAAGAAGCGGAAACAGTATCAATTTCCGAAGAAAAGAATAAAGCACTAAAACTGGCTATTGAAAAAATTGAAAAAGATTTTGGCAAAGGCTCTATTATGAAACTCGGCGACAAGTCTACAGTCGCATGCGATGCTATCCCGACAGGGGCACTGGCTCTGGATATAGCGCTTGGCATAGGCGGGGTGCCAAGAGGCCGTGTAATTGAGATTTACGGTCCTGAATCTTCAGGTAAAACTACTCTGGCGCAGCATATTGTTGCAGAATGCCAGAAAAAAGGCGGGATTGCTGCATTTGTTGATGCGGAGCATGCACTGGATCCGGAATATGCAAGAGCACTCGGCGTAAATGTAGATGAATTATTGATTTCTCAGCCTGATACAGGCGAACAGGCTCTTGAAATAGCAGAAGAGCTTGTACGTTCATCAGCCGTAGATGTTGTTGTTATTGACTCTGTTGCCGCGCTTGTACCAAAAGCCGAAATTGAAGGTGCCATGGAAGACCAGCAGATGGGCTTGCAGGCTCGTTTGATGAGTAAAGCCCTGAGAAAATTAACAGGTATCGTAGGCAAAACAAATACAACCGTTATTTTTATCAACCAGCTGCGTCAAAAAATCGGTGTTATGTACGGAAACCCTGAAACAACAACAGGCGGTAATGCGCTGAAATACTATTCTTCTGTCCGTCTTGATATCAGAAGATGCGATTCTATCAAAAAAGATGACAAAGATATCGGAAACAGAGTAAGGGTAAAAGTTGTTAAAAACAAAGTTGCTCCGCCGTTTAAGACCTGTGAATTTGATATCATTTTCGGCAAAGGTATCTGCAAACTCGGATGCATACTGGATGTTGCAGTGAATATGGATATTGTAAAAAAAGCAGGTGCGTGGTTCAGCTACAACGATGAAAAACTCGGACAGGGCAGAGAAAAAGCAAAAGAATACTTTGAAGCTCATCCGGAAGTCCTTGCCGAGGTAGAAGCAAAAGTCAGAGAAAAACTCGCTGCAGAAAGATAATAAATAATTGGTTTAAAAAGCACAGGGTCATAAAAGAAGACCTTTGTGCAGTGAATTACAAAATGTTATTTAAACAACTGCATGCGAGGTGTGTTGAGGGCTATGGAATTATTTGAAACACATAAATTTAGAGAATAAAAAGCAATTTTGATAGCCCGAGTTGCCGAGCACGAGTTTAAATTACATTTTGTTTGAACGAAACAACCGGTCTTCTTTTATGACCTTGTGCTTGATATATGAAATATCATATATTGTAATTAAAGAAAGATTATAACACTGATGTTTGACTGGATAAAAGTAGAGACAGATGAACAAATAAAAGAACTTTGCGCACTTGCAAAAGAGATATGGAACGAGTATTCTATCTGTTTTATTTCGCAGGAACAGATAGATTATATGCTCGAAAAATTCCAATCAGAACATGCCGTAAAAGAACAGCTCACACACGAACGCTATCAGTATTATCTTATGGAAGATGACGGAGAAATTTTCGGGTATTTTGCCCTGCAGCCGCAAAAAGACAATCTGTTCCTGTCAAAAATCTATATAAAAAAATCTCACAGAGGCAAGGGCTATGCCAGAAAAGCGTTCGTCAACGCCATTATTCCGGTTGCCAAAGAGTTTGAACTTCCTAAAATCACACTCACCGTAAACAAATTCAATCTTGCTGCCGCCTGTGTGTATGAGCGTCTGGGGTTTGAAAAAACAAAATCCGTAGAAACCGACATCGGAAACGGTTATATAATGGATGATTACATTTATGAATACACGCTATAAAAAAATTCTTATACTAAGACAGGGTGCAATAGGCGATGTCGTGCACACAACAAATATTTTCAGGTCGATTAAGGCAAAACATCCTGAGGTTGAAATCGATTACCTGACAGGCAAAGTACCGTCTATGCTCCTTGAACGTGACACAAGGCTGAATCGTGTAATTAAGCTGGAAGGCAAAGATTATAAATATCTGACAAAGCTGGGATTGGACCTGAGAAAAGAAAAATATGACCTTTTGATTAATCTTCAGCCTTCTTTGAGGTATCAATATCTTGCATTTTTGATTAATCCGAAAGATACTGTAACATACAAAAAATCCTTCCGTTACCATGCTGTGGAAAACTTCTGGCAGACGGCAAAGAAAAAATTTAATGACATAGAAAATTTTGATAATCTTGAACTGCAAATCCCTGAGGATGTACGCGAAAAAGTAAAAGCAGAAATAGGCACCGATAAAAAAATAGTTGTGCTAAACACCCAGACAAGCCTTACAAGACAGGGTAGAAAATGGCCTTATGAATATTTTAAAGAACTTGCATTTTCTTTGATTGACAGGTATGACTGCACTATTTTGATATCGGGGGCAAAAGATGATATTGAAGAGACAAAAGCCTATGACAATCTGCATCCAAATATTCAGGTTATAGCGGGTAAATTTAATATTCTTGAATCTGCTGCAGTGTTTTCTCTTGCAGAAGTAGTTGTATCTTCCGACACAGGCCCTTTGCATATTGCAACAGCCGTAAACAAGCCGTTTTGTATAGGTTTGTATGGTGCTGCCAGCGCAGGAAGGACAGGACCGTGGGGTGTAAACCATTTTGCTGTCAGTGCGGATTTACCCTGTATTCCCTGTGACAGAAGAAAATGTAAGTTTAAAGACGAAGAAAATACAGGAATCAATCCCTGCATGGAAGCAATAAAACCCGAACATGTCCTGAGGGTAATTACGGACAATGATTTACTGTAGCGGAGTTTGTAGTGTCAGAGAGTAAAACAGCGGGAATTTTATCAGAAGAAACAGGCGAATATAAAAGCTACGGTTTCTTTGCCTTAAATATCTTAAAAACCTGTGCAAAAAAATTATTTATGCAGGATTCTTCCCTTGCCTGTCTTTTAAAATCGGAAAGTTTTTTAAAAGAACTTTTAAATACATTCAATAAACTGCATTCTTTTAATATAAATCCCGAAACCTTTGATAAAATAATAAAAACCGCAGAAATTTCAAATACGGATAAAAACAGACTGCTCATAACAGCACAATTGTATGATTATTATATCCGTACAATGTCCCAAAACAGCTATGAACTCCCTGCTTACAGAGCTGTATTGATTAAAAATGATGCAAATGAAGCGGAGTTTTGCAAAAAACTTGCAGATTTTCAAAGTTATAACCTGTTTGAGTTTAATGATGTTCAAAGCGAATGCATTTATATAACAGACAAAATAAAAGAAACTGCAGCTTCGGGTGTGTTAAACTTTTCAGACATTGCAATTTTTGCAGACAAATCAGAAATGAGACAAAAACTTTCAGATATCCTGAAATCTTTTGATATTCCGGTTCTGGATAATATTTACAATGAAAATTATGAAAATTTAAAATATAAAATTTCTCTGTTTTACAAAATTTCCCAAATTCTTGAAAAACTCGGCTGCGAAGAATTTGATTCTAATTCTCTCAACAATACAAAAACACAATCCAAAGCTGACAGGGAGATACTTTTTGAATCACTGGACGAATATATAAAAACATTTCTGGAAAGTAATGTGGATGATATATATGCTCTGGAAAAATTTTATACAAAAATCGAAACTTCACAAAAATTTTTGTCGGAAAATGTTTTTTATTTGCTGCAAAACCTTGATGAAAAAGATAAGACAAAACTGCTTTTACAAACCGGTCTTTTAAAAAAATTCTATTCCCTCTATAAATCAAGACACTTTGCACAGGCAATTGCACTTATTGTAAACGGCAGCCTGCATGAGTTTGAAGATGCGGAACTAAAAAAAATGATAGCCAAAAAGACTCAGAGTCTTGAAGTTTTGCAAAATTTGTATGACAGAGTTCTCAATGCAGAGCCGGATTTTGATGCTTTTTATGACATCATGGAGTGGCTCGGGCTGGACAACACGAATAAAGATAATGCTGTGACGCTCGAATCCATATCTTCTTTGCCCGTACAAAAGAAAAAGTTTAAACATATCTACCTCGCCGGACTTACAGAGAATAATTTTCCGGGGGCAAATCCGGCATATCCCTTTATTTCAGCTGACGCAGATTTAAAAATTTGTACGGAACTGAAAAAAACAGCAAAGAATTTTGATTATTTTATAAAAACCGATGAAATTTATTATGCACAGAAAATGTCCTGTGTAAATGCAGCCACCTGCAAAGCCGAGGAGAGGATAACTCTTACAACACATTCTTATGAAGCAAAAAAATGTGTCCAGCCTTCATCAATTTTTAAAATGCTTATAAAGCTTGATTCTTCAAAATACACCTTTGTAAAAGATGCGGAAACTCCGGCCGGAGAATCAGAACAGGGCGGGAATTCATACGCTGATATCAGTGAAAAAGACACTGTTATCGGCAGGCAGGATATTCTAAAGCTGAATCCTTCATCTATATCAGCTTTTCAGAGTTGTCCTCGAAAATATTATTACAAAAATCTTTTGAATCTCAAAGAGCCATATATCTTTGCAGCAAGTTACGGAAGCATTGTCCATGCGGTATTTGAAGTTTTGAACAAAAGATTTTTGAATAATTATACAAAAGAAACAGCAGCTGCACTTGCAGAAGTGCTTTTTGATGCCGGAAATAATCCGCAAAAAGCTTTGCAGGCAGGTTTTAAACAGACGGATATTGATTTGATTAATGCTTCTGCTGATTTATCACTTGCGGAAATGAAAGATAATTTTTTAAATGCAATAGAAGATTTTTCGCACTCCGGCGGATTTGACAATCCGCCTGTCTCGGCTGTGTGCGAACAATCTTTTACTTTTACGCTGCCGGAGCTTCCTGAAGTTATTTTTGACGGACGTATTGATGCTGTTTTATGCGATAGAGACGGAAAATACAGTATTGTTGATTACAAAACAGGCAGAAACAAAACAAATACGCTCGACTATGCAATAAGCGAATACGGTGTAAATTTCCTCTCAAGAACAGGCAAAGAGCCTTCTAATCCTGAAGCTTTGCAAAATGCTTATGATTATCAGATACCGCTATATTATTTTGCCTGTCAGTACAGCAAGGAGCTTTCTCAATACAAAGACAAAATTTCACAGCTCGGGCTTTTATATATCCGTCCGTCTTCAAAAGATAACGGCTGTGATGAAGATTTTGTCAGTGCTGAAAAAATTGAATTTTATAAAGAGAAAATTATACAGAATCTAAAATCAACCGTTATAGACAAAATAAGACAAGAAACGGAATTTAAAAAGAATAAAAGTTTTGCCTGTGAAAACTGTGCATACAAATTCCTGTGCGATACGGAGGATGATGATGAATGAACTGATTTCAAAAATAGCACAGGGATTGAATGATGCCCAAAAAAAAGCAGTCCTGAATCCTGTTGATACCTGTACAAAGATTGTTGCCGGAGCCGGTACGGGCAAGACAAAAATTATCTCAAAACGCTTTGTAAAACTCGTATTTGATTTGATAAATCAGGGTGTTGAAGCCCCGCAATCAAGAATACTTGTTATAACTTTTACCGACAAAGCGGCAAATGAAATGAAAGGCAGAATCCTTAAGGAGCTTGATGAAAATAATATTCAGGTTTTAAACAGTCAGGATTTATGGATTTCCACTTTTCACAGCTTTTGTATGAGAATTTTAAAAAAATACTCTATAGAAGCAGGTCTGTCTCCGTCCTTTAAAATGGGTGAAGAACAGCAGTTGAAAAAGATTTATGACAATCTTGTAAAATACATAAAATACGGAGAAACAGCTTCTGTAGAAAATCTATCCGCAATACTCAAATCCGCGGGAGTTGAAGCAGGGATACTTGAGATTAATAATCTGGCTTCATTAAACAAAATCAGCGATATAGATACGCTTTTTGAAGATATTTACGGAATAATCAAAAAAATAAAAGCGCTAGGGCTTACGCCAAAAGAATTTTTGCAAAAATCATTATATGCACAGGAAAAATTCAGCACCTGTACAGAGTCAACACCTTTTAAATTCGAGACAAAAGAGGATTATGCAAACGCCTGGGCACAGCATTTTAAAAACTATACAGATGACAGCTGTACGCTTGATGAAGATGTTTTTGACGCCATTGCAAAAAATAAGCTTATTCTGGACAAGTTCGGCAAAAGAAAAGCCATAGAATACGGTATGGCACAGGGCTTCCCCGAAAATATACAACCGATAAACACTGCTGAAAATTATCTGACTAAAGTTATTGCCGCTGTGTATGCCCTTTATCAGGCAGAACTGGAGAAAAACGATATTGCGGATTTTGATGATTTGATAAATAAAACCATACAAATTTTTAAACAAAACGAACTTGTCCGCTGTTATTATCAAAAATATTTTAAACAAATTATAGTAGACGAATTTCAGGATACTAACGGGGCACAGCTGGAGCTTATAGAGCTTTTGCTAAATCCTGAAAAACCGGATTTGACCTACGTAGGCGACAGAAAACAGTCTATTTACGCTTTCAGATACGCACAGATGGAAAATCTCGAGGTTTTGTACAAAAACATAGAAAATCGCTACAGTTTAAAATTTGAGCCTGTCAATTTGTCTATAAATTATCGTTCAACTCCCGAGGTCTTGAATGCAGTGAACTATGTCACGCAAAATGAATTAAATCTTAAAGGCGAAAATCTGTCGGCCAACCCGAATCTTCAATATCCTGATACCTCGAAAGATATCAAAGTCACGGTTATAGAAGGGTTTGAAGACTCTTTTGAATTGAAAAAAGCCGAAGCAATGCATATTGCAGAAGAAATTGAACTTTTGCAAAAGAGGGATAACGCAGAGTATAAAGATTTTGCAGTGCTTGTAAAAAACCATGCGCAGGCTGATATTATAGAAAAAGAGCTTAAGAAAAAAAATATACCTTCCGTAAAAAAAGTAAATACGGGATTTTTTGAACATCCTGCAATCAAAAATGCTCTGGCAGCACTGCGGCTTGTAAAAAATACTGAGGATGAACAGGCGTTTGTAAGACTTTTGAAAAATGTTCTGCCGGATTACGGAATTTATAAGATGAAAAAAGAACTGGATTCAAAACTTTCAGATACCATAGAGTTTGACGAACTTAAAAAACTCAATCTTGCACAAAAATACAAAACCCTGAAATCACTTTATACAAATTTGCAAATGTCAGGATTTGCAACAGCAGACAGTATTTATGAGACAATTTTTTCAATCAAAAAGAATCAGAGTATTTTGTCTTTAAACAGGATTTTTGAAATTTTAAAAACACAAATTTCGCTTGTATCAAATGGTCTGCAGGATTATGAAAAAACAGAAGCACAAAATAACCTGAAAATTCTGGCAAAAATTATAGATGACTATACACAGAATGACAATTATCTTAGTGTCACAGGGCTTCTTGATTATCTGTCCAAGATTAAAGAGGACAGAAATTTTGAACTGCCTTCGTTAAATACAGAGGAAATCAATGCCGTACAATTATTGACAATACACGCTTCCAAGGGGCTCGAGTTTCCTTATGTATTTGTATTGAGTATTGCCTCGGGAGCAAAGAATGCCGACAAATCTAATGTGTATTTTGATATGCAGTACGGCGACAAACCGGGATTCGGAATAATAATAAATAAATACAAAGGAAAACCGAACCCGAAAGCGCTTTTATATAAACAGCTCTGGCAAAAGCCAAGAGATACCCAGGAAGCACTCAGGCTGTTTTATGTGGCAGTAAGCCGTGCAAAAAAATATCTGGATGTATTAAGTTTTGAACCTTATGCATCGGTAAAACCGGCAGCTTATATAGAAGACCTGAAGTTGTATCTCAACAGTGGCATTTCTGATTGATTATGATAAAAAATTATAGAGTAATTTTTATTTAAATAAACTTAGTATAAAAATTATCCAACCGCCCAGTAGTATGATACTTATCAGTGCAATAACAAACGGATTCACCGTAGAATATAGTCTCGTCATTAAAGTTTTTTTGTAATTATTATTTATATAATCTTCTATTATTTTCTCTAATTTTTCCTTTGTTTGTTCACCATTGCCGGTGAATGAATAGGAAAAGTTTTTTATATTTCTGGAATAATAAATAATTTTATACAATTTATTTAAATCAACCGGAGCATGATAAATTGTTAAAGTTTTTCCGTTTTCTGCCGGTGTTATATTAATTTCTACACCTTGTATTGTTGAGTAGGTGCCATGTTGACCGTACGCCATAGCTGTTTGTATTACCAGTTCAAGTTTATAAATATTTGAATAATAGTATTGTTGTTTGTTATTGGAATTCAGATAATTTATTACAATACAATCGTTTAAAAAATCAGCATATTTTATAAAGCTTTCTGTATTACGGGCAATAATATCATCAGTATTGTGTTTTTTTATTTCAAAACCTAATAATACAGGTAATATAAACGTAAATATAAACACTATAAAATGCCAAAAACTAAAATTATAAGGCTCAACACCTGTTAAAATAATGATATCAAGAACAATAAATATAAATAATAACAATAATATGGAAAAAATTGATTGACTATTTGCCTTAGATATTTGATTTTTGATGCGCATGTTAACTTTCTGAAAATATTATTAATTAATTTTATCAATTTTGTTTATTAATGTAAAGTTATCGCCGATAGCTTTTTCATATCGTCAACTGACTCCGACTACTTCTTGGATTTTCTTCACGCTCGGACAGTTTCGCCTTTTGTGCTTTGCACAAGCCGGCTCAATGTCCTCGCTCTCCAGGTTTCACCCGTCCGAAAATCCGCTTGTTGAACCTGTGCAATAAGCAAGTTCAATATTTAACAA
>CALUVO010000041.1 GCA_944324245.1 Candidatus Gastranaerophilales bacterium
TATACAAAAAGCCGCAAAAATTAATTTTTTTTAATTTTTATAGTAATATATTTTTAATTGTAAAAATTACACTGGTAACAGTACAAACAGAAAAGGAGATAAATGAATTGACTAAATCTATGACAGTTCCGAATGTTTATCATGTTGATACAAACGCTAAGTATCTCGGACAGCATGTTTTGGCAGAATTTTTTGAATGCGACCCAAATATTTTGAATAATGCACAAAAAGTTGAGAGTCTTATGATTGATGCAGCACTTGAATGCGGTGCAACAATTGTACAAAAATGTTTTCATATGTTTAGTCCGCACGGTGTAAGCGGTGTGGTTATTATCTCTGAAAGTCACCTTGCTATTCACACATGGCCGGAACTCGGTTATGCAGCAGTTGATTTATTCACATGCGGTGACAAATGCGACCCCAAAGTTGCTTATGAATTTTTGAAAAAAGCTTTCAATTCTACAAAAGCATCTTTTTCTGAACTTAAAAGAGGCAAAATCGATGCTGCTTCTCATGTTTCAGAAACTCCTTTTGAGATAGCAACACAGTTTTAGTTATTTAAATAAATTGTTATTCACGATTATACAGGTTATTATCGGTTGTTTCATAGACATCTTCATAATATTCCTGTGTAAGTTCTTGTAATATAATTTCTACATCTGCAAGCTGCTCAAGCAGTTTTGTGTAATCAAGGCATTTTTTCCCTTTAATGCCTTCTGTTATCATCTGAACTTCACCGTTTGGCAGTAATTTTATTTTCAATTTTTTATTTGCAATATTATTCCACTTTCCCGTTTTTAATCCAAGTTTATTGTAAGCATTATCGAATCATCTTCTAAAATCTCTTCTTCTGCTATTTTTAAATTTTTGCGTTCCAATCTTTCTTTAATTTTTATGTAGGTTTCCTCCTGACAATTCAGTGCGTACTCACTGTTTATATCATTGATTAGTTCTGTTTCATCACAGTCATTTATAAGAGAGACTTTCATTTTATAGGGAAGCGTAACGTCGCTGCGGTAAAAATCCAGCCTGAAAATTTCATATCGTCAACTGACTCCGACTACCTCTTGGATTTTCTTCACGCTCGGACAGTTTCCAATTTTTATACTGCAAGCCGTACGCATCAGGATGCCCTCGGGTACAAGCGAGGTTCCACTCAGACAATCATCAGCAGATTGAAAAGCACGCTGCTGCTCTCTAAAAGCTATAATTTTTTTGCGGTAACAATACTTATACCGGAAAGCGCAGTCAATTCTGCTTCTGATGCTGTATTTACATCCAGCTTTGTATCGAGTATATCTATATTCTCGCAGCTGCGAGACGAAGAAATTCGGATTGTATCATTATCTCCTGATGTTGGTATCTTCAAGTTTTCATTCAAGTCTTTATTTGTTGTAATCAGTGCTTCATTCTTTGCGTATCATATATACCGATTCACAAATAACTGCTACAGAACGTAAAGAATTGCAGACATCCTGATATGTCGTTTCGTAATTAAACAACCCGCACATCATATCAAAATATTCATCTATATCCATGCCTGAAAAATTTCTTGCACATAGTGACATTTTTCTGCCATGAGCATCATACACGGAAGCAAGACAATTTATGCTCTTTTCTTTTGAATTTAGAATTAAAGAGCAGTATTTATTTGCCAGTGTTAAATTTCCAAAAATTTTTTCATAAGGTTTCAGATAATTTTGCGCTTTTTGTAAGGCGAATATTCTTCTGTTTCGCCTTTTAGAAAAATCAAACACACTGCTGAATATGTTAAAATTAAAACTTTCGGACGGTGCATTACGCCAGCGGTTTACACGCTGTGTATCTATAAAAAGGACTATTAAACCTAAAATTATATATAAAAATATAGGAGGCATTAGAACGAATCTTCTCTGTTCATTTTTATATAATCATAGATTTAATTTATTTGAAAACCTACTTTTAAATGATTATTCAATATTGTCCGACAAAAATTCGTGATAATGAATGAAATAACACTCAAAAATTTTGCTCACGTTCCTTATCGCAAAATTTTTTCGGTCAAATATCCTATCTGTGCTTTGCTTCTAATTCTTTAAGCTCTTTCTGGTACGGTGAAATTTTATTGAGTTTAAATATTACATCAGGAAGGACTTTAAGCACGTAATCAATTTCTTCTTCTGTTGTAAAACGGCTGAGGCTGAATCTGATACTTCCGTGCAGTGATTCAAAAGGAACCCCCATAGATTTTAATACATGACTCGGTTCAAGACTTCCTGAAGTGCAGGCACTTCCTGAACTTGCACAAATCCCTAAATCACTCAAATGAAGAAGTATTAATTCCCCTTCTATATACTGAAACCCTATATTAGTAGTGTTCGGCACTCTGTTTGTCGTTGAGCCGTTCACTTTTGCGTTGTAAATTCTTTCTAATATTCCGTTTTCCAGCTTGTCTCTAAGTCTTTTAACCTCATTCATTTCATAATCAAGAGATTTTTTGGCAATTTCACAGGCCTCACCGAGTGCAACAATATAAGGAACATTCTCAGTGCCGGCACGTTTTCCTCTTTCTTGATGTCCGCCGATTATAAAAGCAGGTAGCAGTGTACCGGTTTTTATATACAGTGCGCCGATGCCTTTCGGTGCATGGATTTTATGACCTGCTATAGACATAAGGTCTATATCCGTATTTTTTACGTCAAACGGAATCTTACCGGCAGCCTGAACAGCATCTACATGTACTTTTGTTTTAGGATTTTTTTGTTTAACTATTTTTGCTGCTTTTTCTACAGGTAATATAACGCCAGTCTCATTATTTGCATACATCATACTGACAAGTGCTGTATCTTCATTGACTGCATTGCTCAATTCATTTAAATCAAGATTTCCAACTGAATCCACACCGAGATATGTAACGTTATAGCCCTGTTTTTCAAAATATTTAAAAAGGTTCAATACAGCAGGGTGTTCTATTTTGGTTGTAATAATATGTTTTTTATTTTTATTGGCTTCAAGTATACCTCTAATTGCCATATTATCACCTTCTGAGCCCGAACCTGTAAAAATAATTTCTTTGGCATCCTTTGCACCAAAAAATTCTTTCACCTGTTCTCTGGCCTTGTCTACGGCACGCATAACCTGTCCGCCAAACCTGTGCATACTGGAGGGATTGCCGTATAATTCACAAAAATACGGTTTCATTGCATCAAAAACTTTAGGATCAACCATTGTTGTGGCATTATTATCCAGATAAACAACTTTTTGCGACATTTTTTATACCTCCACAACCTCGATATCAGGCGAAATATGTTCTTTTAATGAAGCTTCGACAAAGTTTGTTAACGTGTTTGAAGAAAACTTGCAGGATTTACACATACCTTTTAAAGAGACAAAGACCTTGTTGTCTTTTACATCCACAAGCTCTATATCGCCGCCGTCTTTTCTGAGTTCCGGTGCTATATGCTGCTCTATGACATTATTAATTTTAAGAACAAGCTGAGTAGTAGACATGTTTTTTATGTCGACTTTTTCTTTTTTATTTTTGATTTCATCAATAATTTTTTGAATTGCACTGTGGCACTGACCGCAGGCACCGCCTGCTTTTGTATAATTCATTACATCCTCAAGATCTGTAAGATTATTTTCTTCTACAGCTTCTCTAATAACTTTTTCCGTTACGTGATAGCATGTGCAGATGATTTTTTCATCACAGTGTGCAGCAACATCTTCACCTTTATAATTAGCAATTGCAGCTTCAAGTGCTTCGTGCCCCATAACAGAACAGTGCATTTTTTGCGGAGGAAGCCCGCCCAAAGCGTCCGCTATCTGCTGATTTGTGATTTTAGCAGCTTCGTCAATAGTCATACCCTTTAGCATTTCTGTCAAAACGCTGGAAGAAGCAACCGCAGAGCCGCAGCCGAATGTTTGAAATTTAGCGTCTGTGATTACGCCGTTATCATCTACCTTTAAATATAATTTCAATGCATCACCGCAAACAAGAGAACCTGCTTCGCCGATGGCAGAGGGATTTTCTATTTCTCCGACATTTCTCGGATTTTTATAGTGATCCATTACTTTTTCCGTATAATCCCACATAATTTATGTCCTTTTATTTAATAACGATACCCGTGTAAAAACATTTTGTCATAAATATTTTAGCTCAAATAACATGAGAATAAAACAGAAAAAAGTATAAATATTAGAGATTTATATAACATATACAGGAATGATGGGCTTATTTAGTATATGTAAATCCTATATAAATACCAAAGCCGGTTAAAATAAAATTTAACCGGCTTTGGTATTATGTTAAACTAAAATTAGAACATTGTATTTTCTGCTTTTCTAAGAGTAATACCCCTTTTCGATTCACGAATGAATTGGACGAATTTTTTGACGTATTCATCTTGAGGTACTTCCTGTTCAATTACGTCGCAGGCTTTTGAAATAAGATATTTTTCAGATTTCAAAATTTTAAGTGCTTCTTTCAAATGGTCACGCACCTCGGGCGCAATACCTCTTCTTTTTAAGCCTATTGCATTAATTCCATGAGGTATCGGTGGTCTGCCCTCGCCTTTTACATAAGGAAGACAATCCATCCTTGCAGCAGAAAAACCGCTTATGATACACATTTCGCCGATTCTTACATTCTGGTGGAACACACTCATTCCGCCTAAAAATGCACCTTTGCCTACATGACAGTGACCGCCTAATGTAGCAAGGTTTGCCATAATAACCTCGTCTTCAAGAACACAGTTATGCGCAACATGTGTAGATGTCATAAGCATACATCTGTCGCCTACAATGGTTGCATCACCTTCTGTGGCTGATCTGTTTACAGTCGCATATTCTTTTATAATACAGTTTTTACCGATAATGGATTTTGTGGGTTGATTTTTGTAGCCCAAATCCTGAGGTGCTGTACCGATACTTGCAAACGGAGATATTATTGTACCATCTCCGATTTCACAGTATTCAAGGTATGCATTAGGCATAATGGTTACATTATCACCTATTTTTACGCCGCTGCCTATGATTGCATTGGCTCCGATTGTAACATTCTGTCCGATAACTGCGTCGTCTGCAATTATCGCTCTTTTATCTATCATTTGTTTTTCTCCTATACAACAGAAAAAATCATATCGGCAGACATTGCAAGCTGTCCGTCTACCATAGCTTTGCCTTGAGCTTTAATAATCGGCCCCTTAACTTTAACAAGTTCTACTTCCATATCAAGTCTGTCACCTGGACGAACAATTCTTTTAAATCTGCAGTTATCAATACCTGCATATACAACAAGTTTGCCTTTGTATTCATCCATAGTCATAAGTATTCCGGCTCCAAGCTGAGCAAGTGCTTCTGCCTGTAATACACCCGGCATTATTGGATTACCTGGAAAATGTCCCTGAAAGAACGGTTCATTAAAAGTAAGATTTTTGTATCCTTTTGAGTATTTACCGGGCACGCACTCTGTTATTCTGTCTACAAGTAAGAAAGGATAACGATGCGGTATCATGCTCATAATTTCCATTACATCAAACTTTAATGTTTGTTCTGCAGTATTTTGTTCAGTCATTTATAACTCCTCTTCAAATCTGTTACTAATTTTCTTTTTTAATCTTACCTTCTAGCAGTTTTGCTGTTTTAACATGCACTGCATGTCCTGCTTCTTTAACTATAATTTCAGCTTTTAAATCGAGCGGATTAAAACCTGTCAAATAGAAATCGCCTATTAAGTCCAGAATCTTATGTTTCACAGGTTCAAAAGCACTTTTTAATTCAGTTGTATAACCAGTTTCTGTCATACCGACTGTGTTTTCTAAGCTTACACCTCTGGCATAACCAGCAGCCTGAAGCATTTCAAGCTCTTTTAGATATCCGAAGGTTCTGGCTTCTATGATTTCATTCATTTTATCTTTTTCTAAAGACACCCATCTGTGATTGAGTTCCGGATGATTAAAATTAACTGAATAAGTAACTTTAAACTCATCAGATGGAACAACTATAAGATGAGTTTTTCCGTTAAAATATGAAACAGGCTCATCTAAAATATATGATTCATTTGCTGTATTTGCTGCTTCTTTAAAAATTTCTACCCATTCAGCCGAACCACCGCCTAAAATGGGCATTTCGAAATGTGTTAAATACACGTCAATTGCTTCAATATGGCATATTGCACATGCTGCCATAAAGTGTTCAATAAGCATTACTTTTATATTTTCATTACCGATTACAGTGCAATGCTCCGTAGAAACAACATTGTCAACAGAAGCCTCGATTACATTGTCCCCAAGATGAAAGCGAATACCTTTTTTGTCTGACGGTACAAGCCTGGCTGTTGATTCAATACCTGTCATCAATCCTTTTGAGGTAACACTTGTTTCTTTTAAAATTGTATTAACAGCTGTTGCGTTCATTATTTTTCTCCCTGCTCGAATGATTCAAGAAGATGTTCATATTTTTTGAATTTAGCAACAGCTTCTTCTGCGGATTTAAGCATTTTTAACTGTTTGATAAAATCTTTTCTAGGAACAGCCGGTGCACCTATAATAATAGATTTTTCAGGGAAGGATTTTGTAACACCTGCTTTTGCCATAATAATGGAATCAGAACCTATTTCAAGGTGATCCGCAAGACCTGCCTGACCGGCAATAACAACTCTGTCACCGATTTTACAGCTTCCGGCAAGACCAACCTGGGAAACAATCATACAAGCTCCGCCGACTTTGCAGTTGTGACCTATTTGTACGAGGTTGTCTATTTTTGTCTGCGGTCCTATAAAGGTGTTTTCTATAGTGCCTCTGTCAATACAGGTGTTTGCACCTATTTCCACATCGTCAGAAATAACTACACCGCCGATTGAAGGGATTTTATAAACTTTTTGTTTTGTATTAGCTTCTTTTACAGCACCTTCTTTTCTGGCCTGTTCTATAACATCAGGATTTTCCGTAACAAAGCTGAAACCGTCAGCACCTATGCTTACACCGTGCTGCAGAATAACCCTGTTGCCTATCTGAGAACAATCACCGATATTTACACCGGGATGGAAAAGACAATTTTCACCGACTGTACAATTTTTGCCTATATATATATTAGCAAGAAGTTTTGTATTATTACCGATTACTGTATTCCTCGAAATTACGACATTAGGGCCGATTGATACTTTTTCACCGATTTTTGCATCAGGGTGAATAACTGCACTCGGATGAATTCCGATTGGTGCATCAGGTGCATCATAAAATAAATGGAGCAGTTTCATCATTGCAAGTCTCGGTCTTTCTACTTCAATTGTGGAAATATGCTCAAAATTTACACCTAACGGGACAAGAGCTGCTTTTGCATTAGTCTTTGCCAGATTTTCGATTTCTTCTTCGGACAAAGCCAGTGCAAGAGAATTTTCGTCTGAAAGCAATGGTGGTCTCAATTTATCTATTGATACATCCGAAACCTTTGTAAGAATGCCGCCTACTATCTCTGAAATTTCCTCTACTCTGTATGTTCTCATCTTAATACTCACTCCTTAACTGTATTGTCATATTCTAATACTATCACAGCAAAATTACAAAAATATTTATAAAATTTTAATATAGCGACTTTTGTAAATATTTTGTAACAAAAATGAGTATATACGCAATTTTTAAAAAGTATATACGTTAATATATATATAAGATATAACAAGGAGACAAAAAATGGGAATCAATCCGGCAGGAGATGCTCAAAATAACAGAGGCGGAAATGGTCAATTCAGACCTCTTTTGAGAAAAGCCCAGCAAGAAAACAGACTGCAGGCTAATCTTGCTATCCTTGATAAAAAAGATATAAGAATGAGATTTAAAAATTCACGTGATCCGCTTTATATAGCATTTGATTATATTGATAAAAGACCTGTTCAGGAACTTGCCAAAGAATTTATAAAAGATTCATTATTTGATATAGTAAACTTCATTGCTGGCGGCAAATAATAAAAAGCTCTTAATTAAATTAAGAGCTTTTTTGTATGATATTTTTATCAAACTTTTATACAGTTAAATTATACGATTAACTAATGTTAAAGATTAGTCATAATAATCATTTATTGTAAAATATTAGTATGCTGAAAAAAGTACTACTTATATTTTTTATATTTATAATAAATCTGTTCAGCCTTGCAAATGCCGAAGAAATACTCAAAATTAGCTCGATTAATTTTGACAATTCAGACAATATTATTTTCTTAAATTCGGTATCAAAGGTTATGTATATAAATGTTAAATCAATGAAATTAACCAACCCTGACAGAATTTCATTTGATATCGACAATGCTGTTTTAACATTCCCGAACGCCAGCTGGTCATTTAAGAACAGTGTTATAAAACAGGTAAAACTTTCACAATTTACAACCAATCCTAATGTTGTGAGGATGGTAATAACATACAATAAGAACTTTAATGTAAACAAACTGAAATTGTACAGGATAGACAACAATCTTGTATTTGTGTATGACAAAAAGCTTTTTCCCCAGAACAATCTGCGATCAATTTACAATGATGAAAAGTCTGTTGTAAATTATTATGAATACACGCAAATAACAGAGGATGAAAAACAAGCTGTTTTGTCTCAATCTTCTAATCAGGTAAAATCACCCGAAGCCATAGAAGTACAAAAAGCTTTTAATTCAAAAGGCCAGCTTGTAAGGCAGCAGCCCAAAATCGATACCGCAGGCAAAAAGTCCGAAATATTAAAGTCCAATTTTCATGTAAACAGGATAGATATAAAACGAGGGAATGCACTGATAAGAGGTATCGGTTCGATTTCTGTAGAAAGCCCTTTTATTGTAAAAGAACCGACCAGATATGTATTTGATATGCCCAATACCTATGTCTCACCGGAAATACGAAACAAAGAATATGTTCTTTCAGAAAAAGAGACTATAAAAATCGGACAATTTGAACCGACAAAGGCGCGAGTTGTGGTGACAAGCGAGGATGCGGAAAAGTTTCGTCCGATTTATTCATATGATTCCCAGAGTATATTTTTAGCACATGATGACCGTATACTCGGGATGAAACTTTTTGACAAAACTTCTGCAATATACACTTATTTGGCAAAAAAAATAGATGATACGAAAGATGTTTTGCAGTTTGTTTTTACGGAACCTGTTGTGCATTCTGTTAAAAAGTTCGATGACAAGGTGGAGATTAACCTGTATAATTCATCCGGATTTAACCATGAGGCATACAAAAAAGGTCTTAACTCGGAAGTTCTGTCAAAGCTGAGAACAGAACAACTAAAACCGTCAGGCATTAAAGTTATTATTCCTATAAAAAGTACAACACAGCTTAATTATCAGGAAAGTTTTGATAATAAACAGTTAAGGTTGACTATTTTTACGCCCAAAGAAGAAGAAATCAAACAATCCAAGCCGACACCTGCCGTTATTACAAGAAACCCGAATGTAAGAACAATTGTCATTGATGCAGGCCACGGCGGTACGGATGTAGGTGCAACAAGAGAAGGATATTACGAAAAGGATATAACTCTTGATATAGCTGAAAGACTGGAAAAAATACTTAAGAAAAAAGGTTTTAATGTTCTGATGACAAGAGACAAAGATATATATGTCTCATTACAGGATCGTGTACAATATACGGAAGATAATAAAGGCGACCTTTTTGTTAGTATACACGTAAACTCCAGTGTTACACCGGAAGGCAACGGACTTGAGACACATTATTATACACCGCAGTCTTATGACTTTGCACAAATTGTACACAAAGAGTTTGTTTCTGCAATTGATTCGAAAGACAGAGGATTGTTTAAGTCTAAATTTTATGTTATTAATCATACTACCTGCCCGTCAATTCTTGTAGAAACGGGATTTATATCAAACCCCGAGGAGAGAAAAGAACTTTTGACATCATCAAGAAAGCAGAAAACGGCCGAGGCAATTGCAAAAGGAATACTGAAATATCTGGGTAAAGATTGAAATGGAAGATTTTGATAAAGCTATAGGTGTAATGGATTCAGGTGTCGGCGGATTGACTGTACTAAAAGAACTGTACGGATTGTGTCCCGATGAAAATTTTCTGTATTTCGGAGATACAAAAAATCTTCCTTACGGGGAAAAAACAAAAGAAGAACTTATAGAAATTGTTAAAGAGATATTCGATTTCTTTGAGCATAAAAATGTAAAAGCTGTTGTTCTTGCCTGCAATACTACTTCAGCTACAGCTTATGATGAATTAAAAGATAAATACAGTTTTAAAATTTATCCTTTAATACAGATTGTTTCAAAATGTGTTGCTAAAAACTCCACTCTTTCCCGAATAGGCGTTATGGCTACACAGGCAACAATAAATTCACACAAATATAAAACAGAGCTGCAAAAAAATAATCCCAATATTCTTGTATATGAGCAGGCATGTCCTCTGTGGGTTCCGATTGTAGAAAAACAACTTACAGATTACGATGAAAAAACAGCAATAAAAGGATATCTGGATAAGGTTTTAGAGTTTAATCCTCAGAAAATTATACTCGGATGTACTCACTATCCTTATCTTTTAGACAAAATATCCAAATATGCGCCAAAAGATTTGTTTATAAATCCGGCAAAATTATTTGCGCAATATATAAAAGAAGACATGAATAAAAATAATATGCAAACCCATAAAAAATGCGGCGGCATAACTTATTTTGCCAGCAGTGAACCGGAAAACTTTAAAAAAAATGCAAAAATGTTTATGGAAATAGATTCACAGCCGACGCTTGTGCATATATAAATATATATACGGCATACAAAGGTTTAAATTATAACATAATATGAATTTTATAAAATTATAAAATCAACAATTCTTGTGAAAAAATAAGAGTTATTGTTATTATTGAGCTATATCGATTAATTGCAGTCGACAAAAAATCGGATATAATATATTCTATTGATTAATAACAGGTATTTGGAGAAATATTTTGAATAATTTTGATTGGGATAAAAAATATGATGTCGGTGTAAAGTTGTTTGATGAAC
>CALUVO010000042.1 GCA_944324245.1 Candidatus Gastranaerophilales bacterium
TCCTGTTGTGTTAACGTTTGCAACGTTGTTAGCTACAACATCCAAATTGTTCTGTTGTGCTATCATACCTGTTGCTGCTGTCGTTAGCGATCTTAACATTTTATTTTATCCTCCCCGGGTTAAATTTTCTTTATACACTCAATCTGCCAAGACTTATTGCCTGAGACAGCTGGCCGGATTTTTCTTTTACCAGTGTACTGAGTGTTTCATAGTTTCTTGAAACATTTATTGAATTAATCATTTCATTGATTATGCTTGCATTAGATAACTCTATTGAACCTTGCTGAACCGTAAATTTTTGAGATCTCAACTCGGGATTTGTTGTTATATCTTTCGGTACATACATAGAAGTACCCACAGCCATCATTTCATCTTTGTTTGCAAAGTCAAAAATACCGATTCTCTGTAAGGCGGTTGCATTTTCATCTCTCATTGCAACAAATGAACCGTCCTCGTTTACAACAATATCTTTTGGTGAATTTACGTTTAATTCCGTTAAATTCAATCTTATGGGCTGGTTCTGGTCATCCATAACAAGATTGCCCTGCATGTCGGTCAAAAGGTTTTGCGAATTTATGCAAAAAGCACCGTTTCTTGTATAAGTATAACTTCCGTCCGGTGTTCTCAGTTTAAAAAAGCCGTCGCCTTCAATACCTAAATCAAGAGGGTTTTCTGTTCTTGAAAGAACGCCTTGCGAAAATTCGTGCACGAGTTTGTTTGTAACAGAGCCCATACTGATTTCTCCTACGAGTCTGCCGTCTTGATTTTTGGGGTTATTTCTTTCTACAGGTTCTTCAACAAGAGCATTGTATACATTTCTAAAGGAAAGGCCTTCTCTTTTATAACCTGCTGTGTTTACGTTTGCTATGTTGTTGGCAATAGAGTCCTGAAAATCAATGAGGCTCATCATGCCTTTTGCTGCTATTTCTATGCCTCTTGATATCATAACTGAGAGCCTCCCGAATATTGCTGATACATACTCATTATGTTTTTAACGTAATTTTGTGTTTCTTTATAAGGCGGTATGCCGTTATATTTTGCGACTGCATTAGGGCCTGCATTGTATGCTGCCAGTGCAAGAGATTTGTTGCCGCCAAATCTGTCTAAAAGACCTTTTAGATATTTTGTTCCGCCTGCAATGTTCTGTTCGGGGTCATAAGCATTTTTTACTCCCATAGAACTTGCAGTGGAGGGCATAAGCTGCATCAGACCCATTGCGCCGCAGTGGGATGTAACATCAGGCTGAAAACCGGATTCCTGTTTTATTACAGCTTTTACAAAAGCACTGTCCAAGCCATTTTTTGCGGAATATTCTTCTATCAATGCGTCTATATTTGCATTACTGCCGGATTTGGAGGCAAGATTGCTGGAAAAAATTTTGTCTGCAAATGGTGTGTCCTGTGTTTTTGCGGATTTTTGGGAATCAAGAATTTTTTGAAAATCCTGATTGGATTGGGTATTATCCATGCCAAAAGAAGCCAAGCTGTTGAAAGTGCTTTCAATAGCCTGCATGCGTCTTAGAGTGATATCTAATCCAGTGAGTTCCACTATTCTTTTTTCCTACCCAAGTTTTCTTACCATTAATTCTGAAGAGCTAGATTTTTCCTATTACTCCTCATCTATAAATTACTCTATCTAGAGTATTTTCTCATCATCCCGATGGTTGAATTTTTGGACAGCATATTGACCAGGTGGTTAATATGAAAAAATAAATGAAATTTTTTTATTTCAATTGCTAGTCTGCAGGTTTTATATTAAAATTAATTCTACAATTCAAAGGAATATTTTATGAGCAATAAACCCGTTGTCGCCGTTGTAGGAAGACCGAATGTAGGCAAGTCCACATTTGTAAACAGAATTGTTGGAGCGCGTCAGTCCATAGTTGATGACCAGCCCGGTGTCACACGTGACAGAATATATTTTGATGTTGAATGGCAGGATAAAAAGTTTACCCTGATAGACACAGGCGGTATTATACCCGGAGACGAAGATGAGATTATGGTAAATATCTTTACTCAGGCAAAAGTTGCCTGTGAAGAAGCTGACAAGATAATTTTTCTTGTGGACGGAAAAGAAGGTATAAACCCTGTAGATTACGATATTGCAAATGTTTTGAGAAGGAGTAAAAAACCTGTTTATCTGGCAGTAAATAAAATAGACGCTCCGGAACACTTCAATAATATTGCTGATTTTTATGCCCTTGCTGCAGGAGAACCGCACCCTATTTCCGCACTACACGGCTCAGGCGGAGTGGGTGACCTTTTGGAATCAATAACAGAAGATTTTCCGTCAGATGATGAAGATATTGATTCTGAACTCATAAAACTTGCAATAGTGGGCAAACCAAATGCAGGTAAATCTTCTATAGTTAATGCGCTTCTTGGTGAAGAAAGAGTTATTGTAAGCGATATTTCAGGCACCACAAGAGACAGTATAAATTCTAAAGTAAAATATGAAGGCGAAGAGTTTGTTCTCGTTGACACAGCAGGTATAAGAAAAAAAGCTAAAGTTGACTGGGGCGTGGAAAAATTTGCCGTTGACAGAGCAATAAGAGCTATACGTGATTGTGATATTGCGGTTCTGGTTATTGATGCTGTTGAAGGTTTGACGGATCAGGACAAAAAGATTTCCCAGACAGTTGTTGAAGCCGGCAAAGGGCTGATTGTTGCTGTAAACAAATGGGATCTTGTTGAAGATAAGGACAAATCAGGAGACCCTACGGCAAAATATACAAAAAAACTTATGCATGACGCACCGTTTTTGGATTTTGCACCAAAAATATTTATCAGCGCAAAAACTAAACAGAGACTCGTTAATATATACAAACAGGCAAAAGAGGTATATGCACAGTGCACAAAACGTGTTTCAACAAGTATTTTAAACAAAGTCCTGTTAGAAGCAATGGCAATGAATCCTCCGACCACCAAAAAAGGTAAAAAACTGAGGGTCTATTATGCTACACAGGTGCGTACAGCGCCGCCTGCATTTATACTTTTTGTAAATGACGAAGATTTAGTACAGGACAGTTACAAAAGATATCTTGAAAACAAGATGAGAGAGTCTTTCGGATTTTTCGGCACACCAATACGATTATCATTTAGAGAACGAAAAGAGAAAAACTAAAATTTTATCTTTTTCAACAAATGCTTTGTTTTGTCAAACAGAGCATGAAAAATATTTTTGTATCTGGCACATTCCGGATCAAGAAGGTAAATCTTGCCGTTTTTGGATATCCCAATTTGATGGGTATCATATTCATATAAATCAAAAGGCCGATAGCCTTTGTCTCTAATCATATCTCTTACAGAATCCACCCAGAAGACCGGCATTGCATGCTGATATAGCTTTTCTTCTATATAATAATAAGTTTTGCCTTTATGGCCTTTTTTGTAAACAGGGACATCAAATACAGCGTGCGGACGGTTAAGAGGGAAATGATTTCCGTCAGTGATTTTAATCACTTTCCCGTCAGGTGTTTCAAATGTAATAGCACTGGAACCGCTTCCAAGCATTTTTATAATTTTTTTATTTAAAATTTTTCCGGATAAATTCAAATCATCAATGAATCTTTGCACAATTGGTTTGTCTGACGCAACTCCTTCATCGATTTGGGAACTTTGTTTTATATCATAAAGAGCCTTTTTTAACGTAACAGGCCTGTTATATTCAACAGACTGCACATCTCCTCTTGTCTCATCTGTAAAAACACGGGGATTTACTGATATATTACGATTTTTTGTATACTTATTTGTTCCGGCATTGATTTTCATAGTAATTATATTAATACGGTGAATTTTAAAAATTGCTGTTACTTGCCGGATTGTGAAGAAAAGTTATCTTGTTTTTTTTCAAATAATGTTCTGCCGGTAAATATGTATTTTAAAGAATCTATTGTTAACCAGGCAAAAAATGGAACACATGCGGGATATATTATTTTTTTCGTTCTAGATAAATTAATAAAATTATTGCGATGTTTTATAAAAAAAGCAGTTAATCCTGTCAATGAAAGTAAGCCAACTAATGCAACTAACCAGTTCGGTTGATCAAATTCATGCCATTGTGAATGAATTTTGCCCTTTGCTCTTGCTTTTATTGTATCCTGTTTTAATCTGTGTACAAGTTCTTCATCCTTTTCCCAGTCAGGATGTCTTGTTAAAAAATCGTTTACAAATCCTCTCTCCATTGCATCGCTAGCAGTTTCAGGATTTTTTAGCAGTCTGTATGTTGAATCATTAGGGCGCTTTCCGCCAAAAGTTGTCTGTATTTTGGATTGATATCTCTTTATCTGCATCACACACTCCTTACATTCTTAACAAGTTCAACACATATTGGAGTAAGTTCATTATACAATGATTCTAATGAACTTATAGTATTTTTATCTAAAATACACTTTGTTCCTATTTTTATTCCGTTTGTAATCAATCCTTTGTTTATAACATTTTTTATAGCAGGATCATTTTCCATATAAGCAATATATTTTTTGGCTTTTTCTTTGATTATTTCATTTTCATCAATATTACCCAGTAGTTCTGTACAAACAAGAGAGTAGATTGAACCTTTTATTACTGTTTCAAGAAAATTGTTGTCCAGCTTGCCTTCGTTTTCTACAAGATGTTTGGCTATAGCAGGTGTAATAAGTTCTATTCCCTTTGCTGTTTTAGATATAGGATTATGTGCCAGAAACTTCATAGCATTGTTTACAAATTGTGCATTTTCAGAAGATATATTGCTGGCAATATTTTTACCCAATGTTTTCATTGCTTTGTCTTCTATTGTACCTGCAGTATGCTCTAAATCTAAGATATTATCAAAGCTATAAATTAATCCATAAAATATTGCAAAAGATAAACCTTCTTTTAACTTGTTACTTGGCGTCATCTTACCTGCTTTATAATCTTTAACAAATTCCCAGCCCATATATTCGCATAGCAATGCCGACAATGCAGCGTTTGATGTCCTGAGATATGCACTGATGCCAATATTACCCAGACCGCCTATTGTACCTGCAGAAAACATATGTTTTGCCGCATGCAAATATCCTGCACTCATAGAGGTATCAAGTTCTTCAATTAATCTGGCAAACATACCTGTTTCGATTGTAACAAGAATAGGAATATCCGCTCCTGTCAGGTTTGCTTCGCCCATTACTGCAGAAACTCCGGCACAAATCAATGAATTGGAGTGTATTATTAGATGGGCTTTTTTCCTCTGTTCCGGTGTAAGCTTATTTACAATTTTTGCTTTAAAAGATGTTAATTGCCCATTCTTTTTGTATAAAAAATCCGGATTTTCTTTTTCTATTGTTTTAAAAATTTTATCTATAAAAGCTGTAGTTTCTTTTAGTTCTTTTGTAGAAATTTGCAAAAAAGATATATATTTGATGTTATTATGCTCTGCACAACTGACAATTTCTTTGTTGTATTCATTTGATAATTCAATTATTTTTTGTCCCAACTCCGTTGATTCAGGATCTTTATAACTTGATATCAATGAAAGGAACTTATCCGTATATTTTTTATTTATATTTCTAAAAATAAAAATTTCACGATTATCCGGTATTATCAATGTTTTATTGTAGTAAAAATTGTGCAGCATATTCTCATTCGTACAGCATTTTTTCATTTCCTTATCATCAGCTATTAGCAATGAATTGTTCCTGTACGAATATCTTTTATTTTTGTTATTAAATTTATTAAAATTTGATAAATTTTGTATCATAATTTCCCTAAAACCATATGCCAATATTTTAAAACCCTTAAGAAAAAGATTTTGATAGTTTATTAAGCAATGTAAATATCTGAAGCTGTTAATTTGTTTGATACTAAATTTTAAAAATTGCTGTTTTGGGTTAAAATAATTAAGAAAATTAATAATTATAGAGGAATAAAATTATGTCACAAATCATCATTGCATTATTGATGGGTTATATTATAGGCTCTATACCTACCGGATATTTGATTGTAAAAGCAAAAACAGGAGAGGATATAAGAAACGTAGGTTCCGGCTCTACCGGCGCCACAAATGTAAAAAGAGTGCTCGGCAAAGACTGGTTCTTTATAGTAATGCTTCTGGATGCAATCAAGGGTGCTCTTCCTGTTGTTATCGCATACCTGTTTTTGATACATTATGCATACTGGGGTATAATGCCGGTTGCTGCGGCAATAGGAGTTCTTGTAGGACACAGCAAGTCAATATTTCTCGGCTTTACGGGCGGAAAATCCGTGGCATCGGGCGTGGGGACAATTCTTGCTTTATCCCTGCCCGTAGGATTAATTACTGCCGCTATATGGGGGGTAATCACCTGGGTATCAAAATATGTTTCACTTGGTTCAATAATAGCATTAGCTCTGACCCCGTTTCTTATGTGGGCGTTTAAACAGCCTGTCGGATATATTGTATATTGTGCTGTTGGCGCTCTATATATTATCTGGCTGCACAGAGAAAATATTAAACGTTTGATTAAAGGTGAAGAAAATAAAGTGAGAGAATAATATGCCGCAATATAGAGGTTTTAAGACTATACCAAAGATAGAAATAGACGATAAAGACACACTTTCTCTTGTGTATACCCCCGGGGTCGGCTCATCATGCTTAAAAATAGCCCAAAATCCCGAAGCGGCAATGGTTTATACAAACAGGATAAACTCTGTTGCCGTTATTGCGTTTGATTATGATAAAGCTCTTGAGCGTGCAATATTTTTAAAAAGCACTCTTTTAATTGATGCATATCCTCTGGTTATAGGCTTGCAAACACCCAAACAGGATTTTAAACTTGCGGTTGAAAATATTTCTATAAACTTTTGCGCAATTGATTTATCACTCATGCAGGAGTATGTATCATCTATTGAGTTTAATATTGATATTCCGGTTTTGAAAGAACCCGTACAGGATTTAAAAGATTTTTTCGG
>CALUVO010000043.1 GCA_944324245.1 Candidatus Gastranaerophilales bacterium
GACTATTCTGATACCATCTTACATGGTTTTCGGCACTTCTTCAGTTCGACTTGACATAATCCACCGTCACTTATCTTATCTTATAGAAGAGCTTATCCTGTCTGGTTTTCGGGGTCAAGAAATTTGTATTTACATTTGTTTACATTTGGTGGTTTTATTAAGTTGTGTTAAGAAGATGGGGAGGATATCAGAGTTTTTTTTGTTGTTTTTGTTGGGGGGATGTTTTTTAATTCGGGGGTAATTTCCCGGACAAAATTATTTGTAAGAGTTAAAAAGTGCTATATTGAAAAACCGAATAATATAAATATTACAAAAAGTTAACATTTGTAATATCAATAATGACAATAGTTTTGAACCAATTATAAGCTGATTTTTTCATGTTACACATGATTTTGAGGCAATTTTTAACCCCCAAAATTTTTTATATAAGCATAAGGATATTAAATCTTACGTAGACTATTAGAGGAAAAAAGAGGGGATTTTAACATGGCTATTAACGCAACTGATTCAGTCAAACATCAACAAAAAGTTGAAAAGTTCGAAAAACAAATTAGAGAAGAACAAGCAAAACAAAGAGAAGAGCTACAAAAACAGCAAGAAGCACAAAAATTAGTTGAATTTTTGGCAGGATCATCCGATGCAAAAAGATATAAAAGTCTTAAAGGTGATGTTACCGATGATTTAAAAGAAATGCGTAAATCAGGTAAAATCACAAAAGAACAGTACGAAGAAGCAAAAGCTTATTTAAAGAGTGATGACTTCAAAAAAATGAAAGAAGAAGAATTTACTTCAGAAGCAAGACGCAGAGTATCAGGTCTAGCTGCAGAAGCAGAAGGAACTAAAACAAAAAGAATACAATCTGAAGTAAGAGATGCCCTTAAAGAACAATTTGAAAACGGAGAAATTACAAAAGAACAATACGAAGCAGCTGATAAATTTGCAAAAAGAAGAAAAGGCTTTGGCAGATTCTTCGGAGCAAAAGAAAAAGAATCAAACCAGCTTTACAGAGCAAATGCAAACAGAAATAAAGTAGAACAGACAAAACAAGATGGTGTTGAATTTAAAGATAAAACACAGGCAAAAATAAATGTTTCCGGCTTTACAACAGAACAATTGTATGAAATATACGACTCAAACGGCGGTGCAGCTGACGGTACAATAAACTACAGCTGGAAGAAAAAACAGCCCGGTGAAAGAGATGCAATCCTTGCCGCATTAAATAAAAATGAAGGCGGATATGAATTCGATATGGGCGATGTAAAAGACATAGGCAGATCTTTAGGCTATACTGTTGAAAAGAAAGTTGACGGCGGTAAAGTTGTCAGAGATGTTGTAAGAGGAGCTTTAATCGGTGCTCCAGGCAGCTATATGAATGTTTCTCAATCACAGACAATAGCCGGTATAGCAGCCCAGACACAAAGCGTTACAGCTATAGGAATCGGTCCTGCAATAGGCGGTACAATTGGCGGTGTAGCTTCTGCAATCACTCAGGCTCACAGAGTAGAAGACAGAGCAATTCCGACAAACGTACCTGAAGGAGTTACAACATACGATCAGTATGCAGAACATCTTGATAATTACTCAACAGAAAGAGGCGCTGCAATCGGTAAAGATATAGCAAAATACTATACTTATAAAGATGGCACACTTGCCGTAGAACAGATGAATAAAGATCTTTCTAAAGCAGCAGGTACAGTAGACGGTGTCCAAACTCCATTGAACTACGAAGAAGCTCTGGCTCTGTTAGGTGACCTGCAGACAAGAGAACCTCTTAAAGAGCCTGAACAGAAACCTGTTATTCAGCAACAGGAAGAACCGGTTAACTGCGAGTTGATTGTTGAAGATCATCCGTATGAACGTCAAGAAGCAGATCCGACAGATTGTTATACAGTTAAAAAAGGTGACAACTGGTACTCTGTAGTCAAAGGCAAATATCAACCGAAAACTGAAGCTGATGCAAAAGCTCTTGTAAGATATTTGAAAGATGCATATTATGAAGAAAACAAAGAAGAATTAAACAAACTCGGTATCACTTCATCAAGAGGCGGTTTCTTCCCGAAAGTCGGAGAAGAACTCTGTATCCCTTCAACAATTACATTACAAAACGGTAATACATATAACTACCAAAAAGAAGGTAATGTAAAAGCAGGTACAGTTGTAAAAAATAATAACGTAAGCTATTCTACAGCATCAAATCCATTCTATAGAATGAAAGCAGGTACTGAATACTCAATCACAGATTGCAGCGGACACAAAATAGCAAGCGGTCTTGAAGAAGGACAAGTACAGGGCGTAATTGACAAAACAAAACAAGAAAATCCGGATGTAAATTATACAATCATTCGTAAATAGTATAAAACAAATAAAAAAATACCTCAGATTTAAAATCTGAGGTATTTTTTTATTAACTTAACTGATTATACAGTATAGTTTTTACCTGAGTAATCAAATTCAGGAGCAAAGTAAGTTGCCTGTGTACCTGCTTTTTCTGCTGCCATTCTGTTGTATTCATTTACTTTTGCAAACAATTCTCTTCTGTTATCAGATTTTTTTGTATATGCAAGTGCAGATCTGTTAGCAGGGTCAGAAGAAGTATTTGCAGCGATTTCGTTTACGTATTGCAGAAGTGTATCTAACTGGTCAGAAGTCGGAAGTTTTGCATTAGAAAAAGCTTCATAGATTTTGTTGATTGCGCTGATTACTTCGGCAAGATCTGAAGAACCTACACCGCTGCCGCTACCTGATACATTGAAGTTTTTATTCTGGATAGTAGTATTGATTGTTTCTAACCATGCGTTTGTTGTTGTGAGATCAAGAGTATGGTCGTTGCCGTAATCAATAAGATCATTCTTAGTAACAAGGTCACCGATTTTATCTCTGATTTCAGTTAAGAGGTCAGTGTAGTTAGGTAATTTAGAAATCAATTCATCGATATCAACAGGCTCATTGTTGCCGCCGGAGATATTTTCGATAGCTGCAATTACTGCTGCGATTCTTGCCTGCTGAGCTTGTTCTGCTTGTTCGGCTTTTTCTGTGAAGAGGTCTGTATAAGCCTGAAACATTTCTTTATTAACCTGACCGTTGATTAACTGTTCAAATTGTTCAGTCCATTTTTGACCGTAATCTTGAGCCTGCCCCATAAATGATTGGAAATTATTGTTAAGCTGTTCAGAAGCTGCTTGTATTGCGTCTAAAGAACCTTCCATTGCAGCTAATTTTGATAAGATTTCTGAAAGACCTTCAGCTTCAGTTTTGTTGCCGCTTTGAATTTCTGCAAAAACTTTATTCATTATGTCAGCAAGTTCATTCAGTTGATCTGAAAATTCACCTGAGAAGTTTTTGTTCTGTATAGTAGTGTTGATTGTTTCTAACCATGCATTTGTTACTGTCAAATCCGGTTTCATTGATTCTGCAATTGCGATTACATCATCGATGTTAATCTGATTGCCTTCGATGTTGCCTAATTTGTTAACAATTTCATCAAACATAGGTCCGAACATTTCTTTGAGCTGATCAATTGTAACAGTTTTTGTATTGATTTGTTTCAGCTGTGCAACAGCTTCATCAATTTTGTCTAAGATATCAAGAGAAATGTCATTACCTGTTTTCTGGTTGTTAATGATTTCAGTCATCTTAGTATCAATGCTGCCAAGTCCGTCATTGATATTTTTTAACATATTGTATGTTTCATCACGATTTTCTTCATTTTGATTATACAAGTTATCTAATTTTGAAGAAATTTCAGCAAGTGAAGTTAAAGCTGTTGAAAGTTTATCATTCATTTGAGATAACAGATTTGTGATTTGGTCAAGTGCTTCTTTGTCTGTGATTTCCTGGTTTTGCAATTGATTTAATATTGCATCAATTTTATTTTGTATAGCCTGATCATTGATATTAGATTGTTTTAATTCATTCAAGATTTCTGAAGCAAGTGCATTGGAAGTAATTGAATGATCTTCAAACTTCTGTACAAGGTTGTTAAGAATATCAGCAAGTTTTTCACCATCTTCGCTTACAAAATTGTCACCGAGTTCCGTAACTTCCTGTAAGAGACTTCCAAGTTTAGAATCAATGCTTTCTAACAATTTAATAATTGCATCCAATTTTGCTGAATCAGTATCCTGACCACCCATAATCTGATCAATCTTGTTGCTGATTTCCTGAGAAATGTTGCCGTTGTTTTTGATTTCGGCAATAATTTGATTCATCAATTCTGTATGAGACATTTGACCTTCAATATACTGCTGGAAGTAATTATCTATTTTGTTAGAAATTTCCTGATTAATGCTTGCTGTTGTTTGCTGCATTTCAGCTATCTTAACCAGCCATTCATTTTGTTCTTTGTTTAATTCAATTAACTGGTCTAATTTTTCTTGATCAGTACCCTGGCCGTTAATAATTACATTGATTTTATCCAGCATTTCCTGATCATTTTGGTACATATCCTGCATTATTACTTTGATAGAGGTTATTGTATTTTTAATATCACTTAAGTCACCGCTCATAGAAGTTAAAATTGCGAGGATTTGAGAATTGCTGTTTAATAACTGCTCAAAATATTCTTTATTTTGAGAATTATTTTGCTGGCTTAATTCTACAACTTGTTGAAGTAATGATATAACTTGTTGTTGAAATTGCTGCTGCTCTGCTCTATAGCTTTCAAAATCAGGCCAATCTACAACTTGCTCCTGTTCAACACAACTTGTCATAGCAGGAATCATTAATGCAGCTGCAAGTGCTGAAGCAAGAGCAGCGCTGCTTACTTGTTTGCCTTCTTTTGGGCCCTCATATTTAACTTCGGGGATTTGAGTTTTCTTTTCTGATTTCTTTTCTGATTTTTTAACACCAAATAAATTTTTAAGACCTTCAATAGCCATTTTATACCTACTCCTTTTCTTGTGATAAATTTCTGCCTACATACACTTATCAAGTCATGTAAAAATAAAAAATTGCCTTTTAATTTGAATTATTTTATAAATTACTTTATTTTGGCTCTTACAACACACCTGAATCACAGTAGTAACGCTACGTCCAGGAATGTAAAGATTTGTTGCAATCTTTCTTTTTTTTATTGATTAAAGTGTTTATTGTCCTTTTTTTGAGAAAGGATTTAAATTATAATAAAAATACATTTTCTTTGCAAAAGAAAAAATTATCCGGTTATATATGGAGAAATCAATGAAAGTAGTAATATTAGCTGGAGGACTGGGTACAAGACTCAGCGAAGAAACAGAACTAAAACCAAAACCGATGGTAGAAATCGGCGGATATCCTATACTCTGGCATATTATGAAAATATATTCGCACTACGGATACAATGATTTTGTTATTTTGACAGGATACAAATCGCATGTAATAAAGGAGTATTTTATAAACTATTACAACAGATACTCAGATATTACGGTTGATATGAAAAATAACACCGTAGAAGTACATAAAACAAGAAACGAACCCTGGAAGGTAACCATGCTCTATACAGGGCAAAATACCCAAACAGGCGGACGTATTAAAAGAGCCCAAAGCTATATAGGCAATGAACCGTTTCTTTTGACATACGGAGACGGTGTAAGCAATGTTGATATAAATGCTCTTGTTGAAGCTCATAAAAAATCCGGCAAAACAGCTACAATGACTGCGGTGCAATTGATGGGAAGATTTGGGGCTCTTGTTATAAAAGACGACAATATGATTACCTCCTTTATGGAAAAGCCCAAAGGCGATGAATCATGGATAAATGGCGGATTTTTTGTTTGTCAGCCGGAAATCTTTAATTACATACCTGATGATGATTCAACAGTATTTGAACGTGCTCCTCTTGAAAATCTGGCACAAGAGAATCAATTGAATGCATTTAAGCATAGCGGATTCTGGCATGCCATGGATAATATGCGTGACAAAAATGAACTTACACAACTGTGGACATCGCAGACAGCACCATGGAAGGTCTGGTAATAACAAATGTTTGATGATATTTATAAAGGGAGAAGAGTATTAATCACAGGTCATACCGGTTTTAAAGGCACATGGCTTTCTTTGTGGCTTATGTCTATAGGTGCGGATGTTCTGGGTTATGCCCTATCGCCTGAGTCAGAGCCCTGTATGTTTGAAGCTACCGGGCTAAATAAACAGGTGAAAAGTATTTACGGGGATATTCTTGATACGGAACGGCTCGAACGTGCGTTTAATGACTTTCGTCCGGAATTCGTTTTTCATCTGGCTGCACAACCGCTTGTAAGACGCTCTTATTTTGAACCGGTGCAAACATATAAGACTAATGTTATAGGCACATTAAACGTTCTTCAGGCCGCCTTAAAATCAAAGAATGTAAAAGCTTTTGTTAATGTTACTACTGACAAATGTTATGAAAATATGGAGACATTAACGCCTTATAAAGAAAATGATGCAATGGGCGGTTATGATATGTATTCTTCCTCGAAAGGCTGTGTAGAGATTATGTCTTCTTCATTTAGAAGATGTTTTTTGCAGGAAGAAAATTCTTTTAATATGGCAACAGCCAGAGCCGGCAATGTAATAGGCGGCGGCGACTGGGCACAAGACAGGCTTGTACCGGATTGCATAAGGGCTCTTGCCTCCGGTTTAAAAATAATTTTAAGAAATCCTAATTCAATAAGACCCTGGCAGCATGTTCTTGAACCTTTATACGGATATTTGCTGCTTGGAGAAAAGCTGGCTTCAGAAAATGGAAAAGAATATGCTCAGGCATTTAATTTCGGACCTGAACCGGATTGTTTTTTGACTGTTGAAGCTCTTGTCAGAAAAGTAGTCACAGACTGGGGCGGCGGTAAAATTTTTGCAAGAAGAGGAAAAGAACTTCATGAAGCTAAATTGCTGCTTCTTGACACAACAAAAGCCAAAACTGTTCTTAACTGGCATTCTTTATATGGTGCTGATACTGCTGTTGAAAAAACAGTCGAATGGTACAAAAAATTTTATGCATCTGATAATATGCTGGCATGTACACTGCAGCAAATAAAAGATTATGAGAGGGCAATGAATGGAAAAATTTCTTAGAAATCTTGTAAAATTTACTGCAAAAATTTACTATAATGCAGTGTTTACAAAAAAGAAAGAATTTAAGTATATTCCGGCTTCCGGCAAACTTCTGGATATAAAAGAGCTTGAAAATATGATAGATGCATCGCTTGATATGTGGCTTACATCAGGAAGGTTTAATGATAAATTTGAAACGGAATTTGCAAAATATCTCGGAGTAAAACATGCCCTTACAACGAATTCAGGCTCCAGTGCAAACCTGCTGGCTTTGTCAGCATTGACATCTTCTAAACTGGGTGACAGAAGGCTGAAACATGGAGATGAAGTTATTACTGTTGCTGCCGGATTCCCTACTACTGTTAATCCTATTATACAAAACGGATTGGTGCCGGTTTTTGTTGATTGTGAAATAGGTACATATAATATAGATGTTTCAAAAATAGAACAGGCTGTTACGGACAGAACAAAGGCCGTGTTTATAGCCCATACTCTCGGCAATATGTTTGAGATTGATAAAATCAAAGATATTGCAAACAGGCATAGTCTGTGGATTATAGAAGACAGCTGCGATGCTCTGGGGGCGGAATTCAAAGGGCAAAAATCAGGAACAACAGGTGATATAGGAACATACAGCTTTTATCCCGCACATCATATAACAATGGGAGAAGGCGGTGCTGTTGTAACAAACAACACAGAGCTTTATAAAATAATTATGTCCATGAGAGACTGGGGCAGAGATTGTTTTTGTAAACCAGGAACGGACAATACCTGCAAAAAGCGTTTTTCTATGCAGCTTGGTAATCTGCCGTTCGGTTATGACCATAAATACACTTATTCTCATTTCGGGTATAACCTGAAGATTACGGACTGGCAAGCGGCATGCGCACTTGCACAGCTTGAAAAACTGCCTTTGTTTATCGAAAAAAGACAGAAAAACGCAAAATATCTGGCAGAAAAACTTTCCGATTTAACGGATTATTTGATTTTACCGGAGGTCAAAGACCATGCAAGTTCGTCATGGTTTGGCTTTTTAATATCAGTAAAACCCGAAGCTCCTTTTTCAAAACAACAGCTTGTGGAATATCTTGAAAAAAACGGTGTGGGAACAAGACAGCTCTTTGCAGGCAATATTTTAAGGCAGCCTGTGTTTGTTGACAACAGTGTGAAACTCAGAATAAATGACTCGGAACCGATGCTCTCCAATGCACTTACAGAAGAAGATTATAAACTTCTTCCCAATACTGACTTTATAATGAATAATACATTCTGGGTCGGTGTATATCCTGCCCTTGGCAAAACAGAACTCGATAAAACAAGCTCTGTTATACATGACTTTATAATGTCCGAGAAAAATTCGTGATAAGACTCTGCCGAACAAAAACAATCCGGTGAATTGTTTTGAGAGAGGTAAATGACGTGAACAAGAACTCTGTGCGAAAGGTGCCTGTGGCACGTTTCGGATAGAGACTCTGCCGAATAAAAGCAACTAAATGTTGCTTTTATGAGAGGTGCTAAGTCAGAAACGAAGTTTCTGCGTGCAGTATAGTAATTATAACACCTTGAAAAGGTGAGCAGGTGCCGGCGGCAACTGTGAAACTAGATTAGATAATCTTTTAAATAAACTGCTGGTTAAAATATCTTGGATCTCCTAAAGGCAAAATCCTAAGAATCTGCAGCAAGTACTAAAATATTTTCTCATAATAAATTTATCACTTATTAAACTGTCATCCTGAGGAGCGAAGCGGGCTCAGGATCTTTCCGGTGTTGTGGTTACTTTTCTGATTGGTAAGATTCTGAACACAGCAATATTTTTGCAGCAATGCACATTTTATGCTTCAGAATGACGGGATTTTTCATCATTCTGAAGGCAAAATCCGAAGAATCTGCGGCAAGTACAAAAATATTTTCTCATAATAAATTTATCACTTATTAAACTGTCATCCTGAGGAGCGAAGCGGGCTCAGGATCTTTCCGGTGTTGTGGTTACTTTTCTGATTG